>JAZDFB010000014.1:0-134726 GCA_043808305.1 Planctomycetota bacterium
CAGGAGTTGAGTAATTTCTATAAAACAAAACTTCTTAAAAATCTTAAAGAAGGGCCGGCGGGCGACAAGATAAGAGACATAAAGTTTATACTATGAAAAAGACAAAAAAGGCTATGGCTTCCGCCAAAGAAAAAGATGTCCAGGAAACGTCGCCTCATAGCGATAAGGCCGGGATGCCGGAAGCCTCCGGGAAATATGACGCAACAAACATCAAAGTGCTAGGCGGCATCGAAGCGGTTCGGACTCGTCCGGCCATGTATATCGGCGATACCGGAACCCGCGGCTTCCACCACCTGATTAACGAAGTCGTCGACAACAGTATCGACGAAGCTTTGGGCGGTTATTGTAAAAACATTAAAGTTTTAATCCACGAGGGCGGCAACGTCAGCGTTATCGACGACGGCCGGGGCATCCCCGTGGATATACACAAAGAGCAAAAAAAGTCCGCACTGGAAGTGGTTATGACCATGCTCCACGCCGGGGGGAAGTTTGACAAGAAAACATACAAAGTCTCGGGCGGCCTGCACGGCGTGGGCGTATCGGTGGTTAACGCCCTTTCCGAATGGTTGACCGTGGAGGTCTGGCGCGATGGGGCCGAATATTTCCAGAGGTATGAAGCCGGCCGGCCGGTGACCAAAGTGGAAAAGCGCGGCAAAACCAGCAAACGGGGCACCAAGGTTACCTTTAAGCCGGACCGCAAAATATTCCCGGCAGATCTGAAATATAATTTTGACACAGTGGCCACCCGCCTGCGCGAACTGGCTTTTCTGACGTCGGGCATAGCTATCAGCCTGACCGATGAGCGGAACGGGAAGTCTGAAACATTCAAATATGAAGGCGGTATTAAATCTTTTGTCGAGCATCTCAACCAGAACAAGAAAAAAATCCATTCCGACATAATCTATTTCCAAAAACAGGATGGCGATGTATATGTCGAAGTGGCCATGCAATACAATGACAGCTACAACGAGAACCTGTTCGCGTTCGCCAATAATATTCATACTATTGAAGGCGGCACGCATGTAAGCGGTTTCCGGACGGCGTTGACCCGGACATTCAACAATTACGGTAAAAATCAGGGTATGTTTAAAGAAGAAGATAAACTGCCCATCGGCGATGATTATCGCGAGGGCATGACCGTAATAGTCAATTGCCGGCTGCCCAACCCGCAGTTTGAAGGGCAGACCAAGACCAAACTGGGCAATCAGGAAATAGAAGGCCTCGTCCAGGCGCTGGTTAATGATGGGCTGTCCAATTATCTTGAGGAGCATCCGGCAACCGCCAAAGGCGTTGTAAATAAAGTAACCATGGCGGCCCGGGCTCGAGAAGCCGCCCGAAAGGCGCGTGACTTAGCCCGGCGCAAGGATGCTTTATTCTCAGGCGGACTTCCCGGCAAACTGGCGGACTGTTCGTCGCGGGACGTCGGCTCAACCGAGCTGTTCATCGTTGAAGGCGATTCAGCCGGCGGCTCGGCCAAACAAGGGCGCAACCGCGAGTTTCAGGCGATATTGCCGCTCAAAGGCAAAATACTCAACGTGGAAAAAGCGCGTATCGACAAAATGCTGGCCCATGAGGAAATACGAATTATTATTACGGCCCTGGGGACGAGCATCGGCAAGGAGGAATTTGATTACTCCAAACTGCGCTACGGTAAAATTATTATTATGACCGATGCCGACGTCGACGGCTCTCATATCCGGACATTATTGCTGACGTTTTTCTTCCGGCATATGCCCGACCTTATCAAGAACGGGCATCTCTTCATCGCCCAACCACCGCTTTATAAAGTAAAACATAAGAGCAAAGAAAAATACGTGCTTTCGGAAAAAGAGATGCATCAATCATTGGTTGAACTGGGATTGGAAGATACATATCTTGAATTAAGCGAAGGCCGCAAGAAAAATCAGATAGAAAAATCCGCGCTCAAGCACCTATCCGATAATCTTGAGCGGCTGGAGGAATATATCCGGGCTATACAGTCGCGGTTGCGAGGCATATCAGTCCGCCAGTATTTCTCGGCTCGGGACGCCAAAAGCGGCCGGCACCCAAGCTATTACACTTGCCTGCAGGCGGAAAACTCGGAAACCCAACACCGGTTTTTCCATACCGATAACGAATTGGATAAATACATCCGCGAGCAAGAGAAAAAACTGAAGCAGGACTTGAATCTCCAATTAATCGGCGCGGAGTTTGAAATAGGAGAGATGCCTAAAGCACCTAAAAATAACGGCGGGATACCGCTGAAATACCTGGAATTCCCTTATAGCAAGGAAATAGACAGGCTGGTTAAAGAGGTGGAAAAAAACGATGTTTCGGCCATGGATTATTTCAGCAAACAGGTTGCCGTGGAAAACGAAAAGGACGTTCGGGAATTCCGGCTGGTCAACAAAGCCGGCGCCGAGCAGACGGTCATCGAACTTGGATCGCTGTCCGAAATGTTAAAAAATCTCCGGCGCATCGGCCAGCGAGGTATGGATATTCAGCGTTATAAAGGCCTGGGCGAAATGAACCCGGAACAGCTTTGGGAAACCACTATGGACCCGGCCCGGCGGACGCTTCTTAAAATATCACAGGAAGACCAGGCCAAAGCGGAAAATATATTTACCGTATTAATGGGCGAGGTAGTCGAACCCCGGCGCGACTTTATCGAAAAATACGCACTGGAAGTCAAATATCTGGACGTATAAAAATAATCTCCGAACACCGGTACCCACGATATTTTATTATTATGCCGCATCATGAAAAAGCAACATTCGTTCCGGTCAATTTTGCCATAGTTGTTACTTCGGATCGCCGCACGCCCAAAACCGACCTGACCGGACGGAGCATAACAAAACTATTGACCGCCGCCGGCCATAAATGCGCAAGTTCCGATATCGTGCCCAATAAAACTAATCTTATCCGCCGGGTCGTTAAAAAGCTGGTTTCTGATAAAAACATTAGGCTGATAATAACCTCCGGCGGCACCGGTTGCGGACAAAAAGATATTACCATCGAATCAATCCGGCCTTTTCTTACCAGGCAGCTCGAAGGTTTCGGAGAGCTGTTCCGGGCCCTGAGCTATAAAGAAATCGGCTCCCGGTCATTTATGAGCCGGGCGCTGTTGGGCTTCACCGGTGGCAACAAAATTATCGTCTGCTTACCAGGCTCCCCTAATGCCGTTAGGCTGGCCATGAGCAAACTGGTTCTGCCGGAGCTCAACCACATTATTTGGGAGCTTTCCCGGACGTAATTATTATAATTAAATTCTTTACAACCGGGCTGTTTTAGTTAGAATGCCCGGAGAGTAATATTTATGGCAGAAAAAAGACGTAAACAATTAGGACAGATCCTTAAGGAGATGGAGATCGTTTCCGAGAAGCAAATCCAGGAGGCGCTGGCCATCCAGAAACAAAAAGGCGGTGTCATCGGCCGGATATTGGTTCAGCTGGACTACGCAACCGAAGATGTAATTTTGCTTGCCTTGGGCGCACAGGTGGGCATGGACGTGGTCGTTCTGGATGAAATGACAATAGCGCCGGACGTAATAGAAAAAGTTCCCGCCTCGATGGCCAAGGTTTTTAAAATCATACCCATAAAATGGGAAAATAACACCTTAGTAGTGGCCATGGCCGACCCTTTAAACATAAGCGTTTTAGACGACCTGCGGTTTATGCTCAGCAGCGAAGTGAAGGGCGCCGTCAGCGATGAAGCATCGGTTAATCGGGCGCTGGAAAAATATTATACCGAAGAAGAATCTTTGATGGACAGCGTTCTTAAAGAGCTGGGCGACACCAGCAGCGTTGTCGGCGGCAAGGACAAAGCTCTCAGCCTGGATAATATCCAGCAGATGGCCGACCAGGCGCCGGTCAAAAAACTGCTTAGCCTGATACTGCTACACGCCATAAAAGATGAAGCGGCAGATATCCATTTCGAGCCGTTTGAAAAAGAATTCAAAATAAGGTACCGGGTGGATGGCGTGCTCTACGAAATGGTGCCGCCGCCCCTGAATTTGGCCTTGCCGCTGATTTCACGCATAAAAGTTTTGGCCAACATGAACATCGCCGAGACGCGCCTGCCTCAGGACAACCGCATCGCGCTTAACGTCGGCGGCAAACCGGTGGACGTCCGTGTTTCCACCCTACCGACCATGTATGGAGAAAGCGTAGTGATGCGTATTCTTAACCGCGAAGTCGTATCGCTTGAACTTGACAACTTGGGCATCAGGGAGGACGATCTTAAACAGATAAAAAACATCCTCAGCTTGCCGCACGGCATATTTGTCGTCACCGGTCCGACCGGCTCCGGCAAAACGACAACCCTCTACGGCTGCCTCAATTATCTTAACGACGTTAAGTGGAAAATAATCACCACCGAAGACCCGGTCGAATACGACCTGCCCGGGATTGTCCAATGCCCGATTAACGAAGCTATCGGCGTGACTTATGAGGCCTGTCTCAGGACGATACTCAGGCAGGACCCGGATACTATATTGATCGGGGAAATACGCGACCATGAAACAGCCCGAATGGCCACCGAAGCCGCCCTGACCGGCCACCAGGTTATGACCACACTGCATACTAACGACGCTCCGTCTACCATTGCGCGGATTTTAGACCTGGGCATTGAGCCTTACCTTATTACCGCGACTCTTGAAGCCATTATTGCCCAGCGGCTGGTTCGTAAAATCTGCACCAAATGCAAGGAAGAAATGGACCCGACCGAAGAAATGCTCCGGGAATTGGGATTAAGCCGCGAGGAAGTGGAAGGCAAAAAATTCTATTCCGGTCGGCGGTGCCCGGCCTGCAATAACACCGGATACAAAGGCCGGATGGCCCTGTTTGAAATTTTGCTGGTTAATGAAAAAATAAAACAACTGGTGATGGAAGATGTCTCCGTGGAAAAAATCCGCAGTGTCGCCCGGGAGCAGGGCATGAGAACACTGAGGGAAAACGGCTTGCTGGCTATTTACGACGGGCAAACAACGGTAGAAGAAGTAGTCCGTGAAACACTTTCCGCCGAGTCGTCTTAATCGAATCCGGCCGGCAATAAACTTCCCCTGCCCAAACTGAAAGAGCGCTAACCGCCAAATCTACCACGAAAACGCGAAACAAATGAAATATAAATAAAAAAATAGTAATTATAGCCGTGTTAAAGTTTATTCTTTCGTGATTTCGTGGTAAAATATTAACAAAATAAACAAATAAATTCTTTGTGTTCTTTGTGCCTTTGTGGTTAATTATCTTGCGTAGTCGTTAGGAAGATTATCTATGCTCAAAAAGATTCTCTGGCTCATCGCCGCCTTCGGCCTGATAGGACAGCAGGCAGTGGTTCAGTTTACGGGCAAGCCTCTTGCCCCGGGCTGGGAGGCATTGGTGCCCGGCCTGGCCATATTCGGCGCCGCCTTCGTCCTGTCCTGGGCGGCCGAGCTGGCCCAGCTGGAAATCCCCCAGGCCCTGGCCCTGGCGTTCCTGGCCCTGATAGCCGTCGTGCCGGAATACGCCGTAGACATCTATTTCGCCTGGACCGCCGGCTCCAACCCGGAATATATCCACTACGCCACTGCCAATATGACCGGCGCCAACCGGTTGCTTATCGGCCTGGGCTGGCCGGTAGTCCTGTTCGCCTACTACCTGGCTACCCGCAAAACCCATATTGACCTGGAACCCGGACACCGGATAGAAATGCTCGCCCTTCTGGCCGCCACCTTTTACTCCTTCTTCATCCCGATGAAGGGCTCTATATCCCTGATTGACTCAGTCGTCCTGCTTACCATCTTTGTTTTCTATATCATCGCCGCCGGCCGGGCGCACCACGTCGAACCGGAACTGGAAGGCCCGGTTGAACTCTTCAGCAAGGGCTCCCGGCCTTATCGGTGCCTGATAACCGTGTTCTTCTTTATATTGGCCGGTTTCACGATTTATATCTCCGCTGAGCCGTTTGCCGAAGGCCTGCTGGCCAGCGGCAAGGCCTGGGGCGTCAACGAATTCGTCCTGGTCCAGTGGTTGGCGCCGCTGGCATCGGAATCGCCCGAATTCATTGTCGCCATCATCTTTGCCACCCGGGCCATGGCTGGCGCTTCGCTGGGCACCCTGATTTCCTCCAAGGTCAACCAGTGGACCCTGCTGATAGCCTCTTTGCCCATCGCCTATTACCTGGGCGGCGGCTCTTTTACCGGCATGAAACTGGACAGCCTGCAGACCGAGGAAATCTTCCTGACCGCGGCCCAGTCGCTATTTGCCATATTTGTCCTGTCCAACTTCAGGTTCTCCATGCTCGAAGCCATAACCCTGATGGTGCTGTTCTCCACCCAGCTGGTCATTCCGCTGGTCATGCCGTCGTTGCTGCCCGGCCTGCCTGAAGCCCAGATACAGGCCTTGGAGATAAAAGCCCGGATGGCATACGGCGGCATATACATAGCCCTATCCGCCCTGCTGGTAATGCTCTCCTACAAAAGGCGCAGCGCCATACTTTGCCTGATAAAACCCGGCAAAAAATAACAAGGAGTTATTCATGAAATTCGATGAAATAGCTTACCAACGGCCTGATATCAAAGAAGTGGCAGCGCAGTTTGATATCCTGCTTGGAAAACTGGACGGCGCTAAAACAAATCCGGAGCTCGACTCGGCAATGGAAGCCGTCAATCAACTCCGAAGCGAATTTGAATCCATGGGCGCCATTGTTTACATCCGGCACACTGTTGATACGGCCGACCAATTCTACAAAAAAGAACAGGATTACTTCGACCAGACCGGCCCGCACTACGGGAACTTGGTAACCAAATACTACAAAGCGCTGATAAAATCCCGGCACCGGCCCTACCTGGAAAAGAAATGGGGCAAACAATTATTTGTCCTGGCCGAGCTGGCCGAAAAGACGTTCAAGCCGGAAATAATCGAAGACCTCCAGCAGGAAAACAAGCTGTCCACCGAATATACCCAACTGCTTGCTTCGGCCAAGATACTGTTCGAAGGACAGGAGCGCACCCTGTCGCAGATGGTTCCGTTCATCATCTCCCCCGACCGGGCTATGAGGAAAAAGGCCGCCCAGGCCAAATACGGATTCTTTGTCCAGAACGAAACCAAGCTTGACGAAATCTACGATAACCTGGTGAAAATCCGGGTTGCCATCGCCCGCAAGCTGGGCTTTAAGGATTTTGTCGAGCTCGGTTACGCCCGGATGTGCCGGTCCGATTACAACGCCGATATGGTGGCCAACTTCAGGGAACAGGTCAAAGAATACATCGTGCCCATCGCCTCCAAACTGCGCCAGGCCCAGCGCCTCCGGCTGGGATTGGATGCGCTTAAGTATTATGACGAACCGCTCAGCTTCACCGACGGCAACGCCACCCCCAAGGGCCCGCCCGAATGGATAATCGACAACGGCAAAAAGATGTATTCCGAGCTCTCGCCCGAAACCAAAGAGTTCTTCGACTTTATGGTCGACCGCGGACTGTTGGACCTGCTCAGCAAAAAGGACAAAGCCGGCGGCGGCTACTGCACCTACCTGAGCAAATACAAATACCCTTACATCTTTGCCAACTTCAACGGCACCGCAGGCGACATCAACGTGCTGACGCACGAAGCCGGGCACGCATTCCAGGCCTACCGGACCAAGGATTTAATCGTTCCCGAATACCACAGCCCCACCGCCGAGGCCTGCGAGATACACTCCATGAGCATGGAATTCTTTACCTGGCCCTGGATGGAGCTGTTCTTCAAGGAAGACATAAAAAAATACAAGTTCTCCCACCTGGGCAACGCCCTGCTGTTCATGCCTTACGGCGTAGCCGTGGACGAATTCCAGCACTATGTTTACAGCAACCCCGGCGACAGCCCGGCCCAGCGCAAAGCCGCCTGGCGGAGAATAGAAAAGAAATATCTGCCGCACCGCGACTACGAAGACAACGCCTACCTGGAAAACGGCGGTTTCTGGCACCAGCAGATGCACATTTTCGGCATGCCTTTTTATTACATAGATTATACCCTGGCCCAGATGTGCGCCTTCCAGTTCTGGAAAAAATCACTTGAAGCTGGTAATTCCGCCTGGACCGATTACCTGAAACTATGCGCCGCCGGCGGAAGCAAATCGTTCCTGGAGCTGGTCAAACTGGCTAACCTTATCTCGCCGTTTGAAGACGGCTGCGTAAAATCGGTAATCGGG
The DNA here is from genome assembly GCA_043808305.1 of Planctomycetota bacterium. Lineage (GTDB taxonomy): Bacteria > Planctomycetota > MHYJ01 > JACQXL01 > JACQXL01 > JBBAAP01. The sequence goes on from JAZDFB010000014.1 coordinate 8,143, forward strand.
CTGATAGAATCGCGCCTAGACGACCTTAACCCGGGAAAACATGGTTCGGCCTCGCTCACCATACTGAGCCTGCCGAAGTATTGAGCCACGGCGGAATAGTTTATTAAGCCCAGCCCCGCTTATTGAGCCGCAGTCCCGCCAAGGGCGGGATTCCAGCGGAGCGTGAGCGGAGTCCCGACCGTAGCGTCGGGGCGGGATTAGTACAAAGGAACTATGTCAACTCAATTTGGCAAATATACCATAGAAAAGAAACTTGGACAAGGGGGCATGGGCGCGGTATATCTGGCCCTGGACCCGGCCCTCAACCGACTGGTCGCCTTGAAAATCATCACCTCCAAAGACGCAAAACTACTGGAACGCTTCCACCGCGAGGCCTCGGCCGTGGCCAAGCTCAAGCATCCCAATATCGTCCAAATCCACGAAGCCGGCGTCATCGACAACCAGCATTACTTTTCAATGGATTATATCGAAGGCACGCCGTTGGATAAACTTATCAAGGGCAAACCAAAACCCGGCATCTCCCGAAATAATCGGGACTTCGCCCTCACTCCGCAGGATATAGCCCGGATTATCCAACAAGTCGCCTTGGCGCTCCATTATGCCCACAGCAAAAAAATAATCCACCGCGATATCAAACCGGCCAACATCCTCATCGATACGGCCGGTGGAGTATTCCTGACAGACTTCGGCGTTGCCAAGCAACTGACCGGGCTGGACCGCTCCCTGACTATGACCGGCGCGGCCGTAGGCACGCCCGGTTATATGCCGCCGGAGCAGGCCCAGGGCAAAAAAGACGAAATAGACCCGCGGAGCGACATCTTCTCCTTAGGCGCCACGATGTATCATTGCCTTGCCGGGCAAGTGCCTTTTGCTGGCAAAGAGATATATGAAATCATGTCTAAGGTAATCAACGACGACCCGCCAAACCCCAGCACGATTGTCCCCACAATCCCCAAAGACCTTGAAACCATCTGCCTCAAGTGCCTGAGAAAAGACAAAGACAAACGCTATCAGACAGCCGGGGAATTGGCCAATGACCTGAAAAGGTATTTAAAAGGAGGGGATATTATCGCCCAGAGGTCCGGCGTAATAAGCAAACTCCGGATTAAGGCAACTAAGAACAAGGCCGCCAGCCTGGCCATAGCCGGCGCAATAGTTATTCTGATTGCTGTAGTAATCGGGCTTATGATTTCATCAGCCGGCAAGGAGAAAGAAATCGAATCTTATCGGGCTGAGGCAGCCAAGGCATTTGAAGCCAAGAACTATGACGAAGCAAAGGTGTGGGGCAATAAAGTCCTGGCGCTGGCGCCGGGGGATGAAAAGACAGAATTCTTGCTCAAGAAGTGCGATAAGATAACCAAGGCCCAGGAGGCCAAAAAACAGCAGGAAGACGCAAAAGTAAAAGAAGCCGCGGCCAAGGCGCAAAGAATCGTGGACATAAGGGCCCGGGCAAAATCCATCCTGGACCGGGCTACAGGCGCCCCGACACCTGAGCAAAAGATACAGTTTGCCCGGGAGGCGCTTGAGGTAGACCCGACCTTTGGCGATGCCTATCAGGTAATAGGTTATGCTTACAAGGCAAAGGTTGCCGAAGGACGAAGTCCTGATGAATATCGAAAACTGATAGACAAGGCATACGAGTATTTTGCCAGGGCGATTAAGGCAACACCGACATTAGCCTACTCCTATTACGAACGGGCCTTGATTACCGCCTATACTTACAATAAACTCAAAGATGCAATTTCTGACTTTAATAAGGTGCTGGAACTGGACCCCAACAGCGATATCGGCTGGTTTGCTAAAGGGATTGTTGAATATTACCAGAAAGAGTATGATAAAGCCATCGGCAGTTATGCAAAGGCAATAGAACTAAACCCGAGCTATGCGGATGTTTACAACAATCGCGGGGATGTCTATTACAGTAAAGGGGAACTGGATAAAGCGTTAACTGACTATACTAAAGCCATAGAACTGAATCCGAATTATGCAAACGTTTACAACAACCGCGGTAATGCTTATAAGGATAAGGGCGCCATAGACCGGGCAATCAAGGACTATGATAAGGCCATAGAACTTGACCCGGAACTTGCGATGGCATACCACAACCGCGGCAGTGCCTATAAAGATAAAGGGGAGCTGGATAAGGCGCTAACTGACTATACTAAGGCGATAGAACTTGACCCGAACTATGCCACGGCCTACTACAACCGCGGGCTTTCCTATCAAAACAAAGGCGCCATAGACCGGGCAATCAAGGATTATACAAAGGCAATAGAACTTAAACCGGATTATGTTGAATCTTACGTCAACCGCGGTGTTGCTTATGCTGACAAAGGCGCCATAGACCTGGCGATTAAGGACTATACAAAGGCAATAGAACTGAATCCGAATTATGCAAACGTCTACTACAACCTTGGTCTTGCCTATAGCAAGAAAGGCGATTATAAGGAAGCGATAGCGAATGGGGAGCGGTTTTTGGAGTTAGCGCCGAATGCCCCGCAAGCGGAACAGGTGCGCAATACCATAGAAGAATGGAAAAAACTGGTAAAATAATCTGGTACAGCTTATGGCAAATATCTTCGGCAAATACACCATCGAGAAAAAGTTAGGCCAAGGGGGCATGGGCGCGGTATATCTGGCCCTGGACCCGGCCCTCAACCGCCGGGTCGCCCTCAAAATAATCACCTCAAACGACCCGGAACTCCTCGAACGTTTCCAGCGCGAGGCATCGGCCGTGGCCAAGCTCAAGCACTCCAACATCATCCAGGTCTACGAAACCGGCACAGTCCCGACGGGAGGCTCCGCTCTCAATAAACAACACTACTTCACTATGGACTATATCGAAGGCGTCTCGATGGAGAAACTCATCGCTACGCCTGACAAAACCGGCATACAGGATATAGCCCGGATTATACAGCAGGTCGCCTCGGCGCTCCATTACGCCCATAGCCAGGGCATAATCCACCGCGACATCAAACCGGCCAATATCCTGATAACCAAACAGGGACAGGCGTATATCGCCGACTTCGGCCTGGCCAAACAGCTCACCGGGCTGGACCGTTCGCTGACCATCACCGGCACAGCCGTCGGCACGCCCAATTATATGTCACCCGAGCAGGCCCAGGGCAAAAAGGATGAAATAGGCCCCCGCTCCGACATCTTTTCATTAGGCGCCACGATGTATCACTGCCTGACCGGCCGGATGGCATTTGACGGCAATGAACTCTACGAGGTATTCTCCAAGGTAATAAATGTAGACCCGCCCGGGCCATCATCAATCATAAAGATTATCCCCAAAGACCTTGAGACCATCTGCATGAAGTGCCTTAATAAGGACAAGGCCAGGCGCTACCAAACGGCCGAAGAACTGGCTCAAGACTTGAAAAGGTATCTGGAAGGCGAAGCCATCGCCGCCAGGCCGGTCAGCGTCATAACCAAGTTCCGGCTCAAGGTGACCAAGAACAAAACCGCCAGCCTGTCCATAGCCGGCGCCATAGTTATCCTGGCAGTCGTAGCAATCAGCCTGCTGGTTTCCTCATCAAACAAGAGACAGCTCATAGCCCGATACCGGCAAGAAGCCAATCAGGCATTTGACAAGAACCAATTCGACCAGGCCCGGGCAATCTGCAATAAATTATTGGTCCTGTCGCCCGGAGATGAAGCCATAAAAGACATCCTCATAAAGTGCGAGACAATAATCAACGAGCGTGAGGCCAAAAAACAGCAGGAAGAAGCCCAGGCCAAAGAAGCCGCGGCCCAGGCGCAGAGAATTGTGGACCTAAGGGCACAGGCCAAGGCAGCATTAGCCAAGGCCGATGGCGCCCCGACACCCGACCAGAAAATACAGATTGCCCAAGAGGCCCTGGCCATAGACCCGACCTTCGGCGATGCATATCAGGTAATAGGATATGCACATAAAGATAAAAAGAAATGGGATAAGGCATATGACTATTTTACCAAGGCAATTAAGGCAACGCCAACCTTGGCGTATTCATATTATGCCAGGGCAGAAATTATCGAAAATATTTACGGAAAACCCAAAGAGGCAATTCCGGATCTTGAGAAGGTGCTGGAACTGGACCCCAACAGCCATATCGGCTGGTATGCCAAAGGGTGTATTGAGGCGGCTAAAATACAATATGATGAAGCTATCAAAAGTTATAATAAGGCAATAGAACTATATCCGGAATATGGTTGGGCATACATCAATCGCGGCGCTGCCTATAGTAATAAGGGCGAATGGGACAAGGCAATTGCGGATTATAGCAAAGGAATAGAACTTAACCCAAAATTTGTTACATCGTATTACAACCGCGGCGTTGCCTACAACAAAAAGGGCGAATGGGACAAGGCCGTCGCCGATTATACCAGAACTATAGAACTTGACCCAAAACATGCAGGCGCATATTGCGGCCGCGGCTCTGTATATGATGGTAAAAACGAATTGGACAAGGCAATTGCGGATTATGACAGGGCAATAGAACTTGACCCAAGATATACACAGGCGCGTTGCAACCGCGGCAATGCTTATTCTAAGAAGGGCGAATTGGACAAGGCAATTGCGGATTATAACAGGGCCATAGAGCTTGACCCAGGATACACGGAAGCGTATTCTAATCTCGGCGTTACCTGCGAACAAAAAGGCGATTTGGACAAGGCCATCGAGTATTATACCAGGGCCATAGAACTTGACCCAAGACATACACAGGCGCGTTGCAACCGCGGCAATGCTTATTCTCGGAAGGGCGAATGGGACAAGGCAATTGCGGATTATAACAGGGCAATAGAACTTGACCCAAGATATGCGCCGGTGTATTGCAACCGCGGCCGCATCTATTACCAAAAGGGCGCGCTGGAGCAGGCAATTGCGGATTGGACTAAAGCAATAGAACTTGACCCAAAAGAGATGACTTCGTATTGTAACCGCGGTGTTGCTTATAACAACAGGAAGGAGTTCGAGAAAGCGATGGCAGATTTCAAAAAGGTGCTGGAATTTGCCCCGAACCATCCCGAAGCGGCTCAAATCAGGCAAACTATAGAAGGCCTGAAAAAACAGCTCGCCGAGCAGGAGAAGAAATAAGGGCGTTAGTGGCAGTTAGTGAATTAGTATTTCCCCTTGTGCTTATAAAGCTCGTTCAATGACTTTTTTAAATAGGCGCCGAACTTCTTATCCTTCTTCCGCTTCTCGGCATAGGACTGGGAATAAAAATCCGCTTCTTTCCGTAATTTATAATAATTATCCAGATGCTTTTGGCCGATGGCGCCGTCTTCGAAAGATTTTATCACCGCGCATCCCGGCTCGTTGGTATGGGTGCAATCCCTGAACCTGCATTTATCGGAAATCCGGGTTATATCATGGAAGGCATTTTGCATGCCCCGGCCGGTTTCAATCAGTCCTATTTCCCTAAGGCCCGGATTATCTATGAAAAGACTCCCGTTTTTCATCACAAACAGCTGCCGCTCCGTGGTGGTATGTTTTCCCCGGCCGTCTTTTTTCACCTCATTTATTGCCAGATTTAACTTATTGTCCGACAGCCTGTTGAGCAGCGATGTCTTACCCACCCCCGAAGAGCCCAGCAGGCAATAAGTTTTCCCCGGCTCCAAAGCGCCGCTGAATTCATCCACCCCGTGCCCGGCCAGCGAGCTCAAAGGCCAGACCGGATAAGGCCATAGCTTACTGACCGCGGATACTTTTTCGGCCAGCTGGTCCTGATTAACTAGGTCTATTTTATTCAGTATGACGGCCGGTTCGATACCCTCGTTTAAAAACATAATAAGATATCTTTCCAGGCGACTCAGGTTAAAATCGTTATCCGCGCCCTGGACGATAAAAGCCGTATCGATATTGGCTGCTAATGTCTGGTATTCCAGCTTTTTCCCCGGTTTCCGCCGGCGCAGCACATTCTTGCGTGGCAGTATTTTATTAATGACGGCAAAAGTATTCTTGTCATAATAAGCCACGGCCACCCAATCACCGACCGCCGGGTAATCGCCCGGCGACTCCGCCGAGTTCAAAAATCTGCCCGAAATCTCCGCCCGCACCTCCTGATTGCCGTTATGCACGAAATACCGCTCCTTGAATTCGGCCGACACCCGGGCCAAAGACCCGGCATCAACGGAATGCTTTTCCGCTTGCTCCTTGAACCAATTATTAAAACCTATTTTTTCAATACTCATAAACATGCCTGCCCATAAAGACTCTTTAATACAGCGGGAATAAGAACGCCGCCTATAACGGCAACTATAACAATCCAGCCGAAAGGCATCAATAAAATAGCATCGGTCTAAGGGCGGGTAAAAGTACCCGCCCCCGACTTGTCTCTTAAGAGTCTCGTCAAGTCACTGTTGTAAAGGTCTTTGTCTTCTCTGTGGCTATTCAATATAACCTCTGAGCCATATGTTCGTAGAGACAAATACTCCGTTTTTAGTGGCTATAACCCTAATCTGTTTAGTGCCACTTCGAACGCAGTGAGTTAGAGGCACTTATCCCCAAGCGCAGCGAGTGGGACCAGCGCCTACTCGATGTAACCTGTCACCCATATGTTTGTTGATGTAAATTGACCACTTTTGTTGATTATGACCCTGATCTTTTTATCAGAATCAGTAGCTATCATACATTCCTTATAAACATTATTGTTTAAATTAGTAATATTCTGCCATATGTGGTGAATGGTGCTTTGTCCCCAGTCCGTTCCTGCCCGGCGGCCGTAGACCCAGAGTTGTTGCTCCAACCCCAACGGCACAGACATAGCGTTGAACTGGATTTCCAGTATCACCGCCTTGACCACCGGCGGAATGAACCCCGGCAGGTCCACTATCTGGTCCACGTTATTGGCCGACTGCTCCGAGAAAATCATTGACTGCGACTGGAGAAGGGTCAGCATATCTCCGCCGCTGGCACCTATCCACTGGAAATTGGAGCCGGACTCGTTGTAAGCAAGCACCGCCCCGTTGCTGGGCGCATTAGCCGAAGCCAGCTTAGACGGCTTGACGCACGAATCCGCAATCTTACCGCTGGTCACTGCCGAATCCGCAATCTTCGTCTCCGAAACCGCCAGGTCGGTAATCTCGTTACCGGTTATTCCCGGTGTAATGGGCCTGGTAATTCCGCCCCCGCCGGACATCGTTTTCCACTCGAACTTAGCCTGCGCCTGGTTGAAGGTAGGCACTTCTCCGTCTGCCGGAGAGTCAATAGCCGCCAATTTGGTAGGTGTCACCTCGCCCGTGCTTATCTTGGATGCCGTCACCGCATTGGTTTGCAGTTCGCTTGCCCCGACCGAGTTAGCCGCCAGCTTGGCCTGCGTCACCGCGCTTGCGCCAATCTTGGCGTTAGTAACAGCACCGTCCACCAGGTCAGCCGTGCCGACGGATTTATCCGCCACCTTATCGCGGGTGATTGCGCCGGTGGCAATCTTAGCCGTGGTAATGGCGCTATCCGCAATCTTCTGGGCCGTGATGGCCCCGTCCGCCACCTTCTCCGCGGTAACCGCATTATTTGCAATCTTGAGATTTGTAATCTGCAATTCGCCGATTTTCGGCGTAGTCACCGCACCGTCGGCTATCTCGTCCTTGCCGATAACGCCGTTGGCAATCTTGGCCTTGGTAACCGAATTATCCCTGATATGTTTTTCCCCGATAGCGTTATCAGCTATCTTGTCGCCCGTGACCGATTGCGGGCTTAAGTGCTTTGTTTTGATTTCGTTGAGTCGGTCGTACAAAGTCTTTGCCATAACACATAACTCCTTTCGCGTTCCCGAACCGATGGTCCGGGCAAACGCATAATCGTTTACGGCCATAGCAACATGCCGCTTCATTCCGGCACCGCCGGCCGTATTCATTTAACACTTCACACTGTTGCATAAATCCACTCCGTTCCGGAGGCACAGAGGATGGCGCCGAAGCGCCACCCATCCGTGCTAATCCGTGGCTTAAACTGTATATATCTGTGTTTCCAGTTTCAACTGCCCGTCCTCCACGAACCAGACGCAGTAGGACTTATCCGGGGTAATCACCGACACCCAATCCTCCGCCTTAAGCGGGTCGGACATATTCTCCAGCAGGCTCTTGATTCTGCCGTTGTGCCGGGTAATCATAGCCGGGTCATAACCGGACTCCGAGATGATAATACCCGTCTGGGTCAGCACCTGGGTCAGCGACGCCCTCAGGGCCGCCTTCAGGTCAACCAGGGCGATATCATAAGGACCGCCGGCCAGCACCTGGGAACCCTCGGGCAACCTGTTCAGCGCGGTCTTGTCGCCGGTCAGCCAGTAGCCCATAACCGAAGACACCTGCCTGCCCCGAGTCCGTGAACCGGTAAAGCGCAAGGTCGTCCGGGCCGCTTCCTCGTCCCAATTGGACTGCTTGGCCTCAACCGCGTCCTTGTAACGCTTGGCGATAACCCCGTCCACCTCCTCAAAGGCGTAGTCCAGGGCATCGTTATACTTATTGTAAGCCCTGAGCATCTTATTGCGCTGTAAAGCGTAGATGTCATCGGCATTGCGGTCGTGCCGGGTAGAACCCGTAAACCCGACCACATCCTTAAACTTATCCGCGGCCGGCGTAGCCACCAGCTGGGCAAAAGTGCCGTCATCCGGGATGCGCGCTTTCCGGTGCGCGTTGGTTGTTTCGGCGTGCGTGGTCATATTGGCCACCCGCTTGGCCGACATATCCGGGTGCGGCAGAATCGATGCCGCCACCGGAACCAGTATTTTAGAGTGTATCATAGTTTGTTTTTCCTTGCTCGCTGTTAGCCCCAGCCGGATAAAAATCCGACTGGAGCATCGCAGACGAGTTATATTAATAAACAGCCAGGGGATTGCCTGTGCCTTGCCGATTCGGTCAGTCGAACCTGGCACCGAAAGGCAACCCCGCCGAACTGCGAAACGTGAGTGTAGTCCCGATGGATATCGGGATAGCTACTTTTGCCCTTTCTTCCGGAGCAGGTCTAAGACAATTTCAATAATCGCCTTAATCACCTTTTTCCAAAAACCAGACATTATTTGGAACATACGTTCTCCTTTTCTGTTGGGCTGAAATATTCACGCCCAACAAAAAACCCCAGACCTTGATTTATCAAAGCATGGGGTTTTGGATGAAATAATCAACCCTATATACTACCTACTACATTCTACCTCCTACCTAATGGTCTATTTAAACTTCACCCAGGCCACCGGGTATATCCGCCGGATATTCTTCTTCTCCATCTCCCTGGGCGGGTAAGCCGGGTTGGACGATTCCAGAAGCACCTTCGAGCCCTTGAAGCTTATCTTCTTGACGCAGGCCTCATAATCGGCGGTAATAACCAATGCCAGTCCATTTAAACGCGGCTCCTTCTTCGGGTCAATCACCGCGTAAGAGCCGTCCGGAATCAGCGGTTCCAGGCTGTCGCCGCGCAGTTTGACGGCAAAGACATCCTTATCCGGCAAATCAAACGGCCGTGTAATCTTCTCCCAGCCGTCGATGGTCAAGAGCGCGTCCGGCTCGTAGCAATCGGCTTTGCCGGCCGCGGCCAGGCTGACCACCGGAATCCCACCCTTTTCCTTTGTCAACGGATGAGGCACTTCCAGTATCTCGGCATCGCCCTGCGGTTTCTTTTTGAAATACCAGTCCGTCGGCTTGCCGTCTATCAGGTCCTGGGCCAGCTTCATCTGCCGCTCCTGAAAGCCCTTGGGAATTTGGTTATCCTTTTTGCTTTCATAAAGCGCGCCCAGCATTACCAACGTTCCGAGCGTCCCGTCCGGAATCTTTCCATAGCGTTTGATATAATCCTTAATACTCGGTTTTTTCCCGGACTTAAGCTCGGCCTCGAACTCCTCGATTATTTTATCCTGTTTCTTACCCATATTTGATTACCTCCTCTTAGAGCCAGTTAGAGCCCCGCTCAAAGGCGGGATAAACTCCGCGAGTTACCTGGGTCTTAGATCCCGCTTATTTCAGCGGGAAATTTATTTAAACATTCTTCAGCGGCACCTTTGTAATGCCGTGTTCAGCAAACATCCGGCCTAATTTATTCAGCGTCCTTTTACGCATCTTCCTGTATTTATCGGCGCCTTTTATATCGCCATCCAGGATAAGAGAAATCTCTACATCTGTCCGGTTATCATATATGCCGGCATATATCACGTATTGTTCGTCCGGCGGAAGCCTTTCCATAAGCCTCGGCAGAAGTTCCAGCGCCTTCTGGCGGATGACGCCCTCCTCCTTTTCAATCAGCAGGCGCAGGGGGTCTTTGCGATCCGAAGATAAGTAATTTATATCAAACGAATTACCTTGTCCGTTCTTGCCGGTTGCCAACGACAACTCGCTGAAAAGAACCGGTTTAGTCCTTCGCAACTCGTCAATTTTCAGGTTTAGGGCTGTGTTATAGACCCAGGTAATAAAACTGCTTTTATCCTTTTCATACTCATAGATGCCATTCTCAAAAAGACGCAAACAGGCCTGGGCGGTCAGGTGTTCGGCCGTATCCTCATCCAGTCCTCGTTTTAGTATGCGCTTGATAAGCGGCATAACCGCGGACCACAGCTCGGCAAACGCCTTTTTATTGCCGCCCTTAAACTGTTCAACCAGGATTTGGACCTGTTTTTCATTATATCTTTTCCCGGCCTTGGCGCAGGCAGGATTATTATTCATAGCGGTCATCATAAACACCTCTTTAATGGGCCTTATCCCGCTTTAGCGGGGCTAAAGACTGTTAATTATCAAAACCCGATACGCATTCGGGGCTATATATAGTTATACGGATAAGATTGAAAAACGGACAGAAAAAATGAAGATTTTTCAGCAATATTTTTATGGTTGCCAAGGAATGAGTTAAATTAGTGGATTACCCGGCGTAGCGTATGTTATGGGTCGTCTTATTTCGGCGGGTAAAACACGCCTAAAACCATAAAGGTATCCCTGAAACGATGGACATTACCGACATAGAAATAGGTGTCTTTCTTGGGGTTGTATAATTCGCCCGACCATTTTTCACTTATTTTGTCTAACAAGATTTTCTCTGTAGGATATTTATACCGCCAACTCCTATATGACTGGCCGATTTCCCAGTCAATTATCGGAAAGTTATGGCCGGGGCAACTGGTTTCGCCGACGCAATAGAATTTATACCTGAATTCATAGGGGATAAATTCAATGGCTTGCTTTTGCTTATTTATTAAATCCATTTGGGCATAACATCGTTGAGCCTCTTCAATATCTTTATTCCGGGCCTTGCCTGTAGTAAATTCAATTCTTTCGGGTTTAATCAAACCCAATGATTTATGGGTTGTCGGTTCTTGTAATAAAATTTCGCACATTGATTTGCTCAAAACAGGCAGAACTATATCCTTACGTTTTTGCCATTTATTTTTTGTGTCTAATTCGGCCAATATCTTTATGCTGTCGATATCAATCTTGTAACTTTCCGGCCTGTGATCATCTTTTGCCTTACTTATTTTGGCCTCAATAATACTGTATTTCTTGAATTTCTTGTTTTCATCAAGGTCGCGAAAAGGCACAGGGTAAAGCCGGATTAATTGCTTCGTCTTAAGCGATACGCCCGCAACACAAACTGTCTCCACATATTTCTTGCTTGGCGTGGGGTAGGTTTTGATGGTTATTAAAATATCGTGGGTTTCCCAGTTCATAAATGAACAACATTAAGGCGGGGATATTGTTTTTCTATTGTTTCTGCAACTATCCGGCGATGGCATTGAGCCGGCTCCGGCTCAACGCACATCAGGCAGGACTTTTGGCGGGTTGCCGTATCAGCCGCCTCGGCTACCGCCTCCGGCTGGGTTTTCAGGTATTTGGCATATTCCGCAAAAAATGTTTCGTAATCATTATCCTGGCGAACTTTATCTCTGATGGTTTTAGGGCTGCCCAGAACGCCGAAATGTTTATACTCAATACCGGAATGTTCAAGATGTTCCCGCAGATTGGACTTAGAAAAATCGTGCTTACGGCTAAGGGGTAACTGGCGCACATCAACCAAGGTGGTAATATGCGCTTTCAGCAAGATATTTACAAATTGCTTGATATCCTTACCGGCATAACCGATGGTGAACAATGTTTGGATAGACATAAACTACTCTCTTATTAATACATCGGTTCTAGATTATAGTAACATTACCTATTTAACAGGTCAAGTTTTATATCGTCGGCAGATTGAACTCCACAAACACCGTCCGGGTTAAACTGTCAGATAGCCTAGGTGGTTTTTCTTATTATATAACAGCTATAAACTCTGCAATAATCTGAATTTCTTCGTCTTGATATTCAGAAAGGTCAATCGGTTTATATTCTGTATTAATGGGTTCCAAAACAATTTTCGTATGCCGCCATGTGCCATCTGAATTGTATTCTTTTTCGCTCTTATATGTTTTTACCGTATATCTGTTATGCGTTTCAGGATCATCTATAGCATGATGTAATGCCAGTACAATTAAGTTCTGTCTGCTTCCACCAGTATATTTCCTAAATACACAATAGCTGTTGTCAAGTATACGTGGCTCCATTGAATGCCCGATAACTTTTGCAATAAACATGCCTTTCCCTAACCTCTGCCCAATATTCACTTTTTTCCAGCCTTTTTCTGTGAATTCTTCGCCACTGCCAAATTTTCCTGCGGCGGCTTTTAGTGAGTATACTGGCAAATACTCCTTAAATTTATCTTTTTCTGGTATTTCTTCTAAAATCTGTGTTTCAATCATTAGTTCTTCTTTTGGAACAACTCCTTGCTCCATTCTTGATTTAAAAAACTTTTCTGTTGCTTTATTTGTAAAATATACATAACAACCTTTCATTCCTCGACTGAACAGAACCCTGTAAATATTTCTAATATAAGTATCTATGTTTTTTGCATCTCGTTTTAAGGTCGAATCACTATTTGCATTAATATCTGCTTTCAATGAATCTGTTGCTGGGTCGTAAACAAGATCGTCCCCTATAATTACACCGATATAATCAAACTCGAAACCCTGTGCCGTATAGATACATCCAACTTGCTCGACTCCTTTTGTTTTATATGCCCATTCATACCACTTGGGCGTTCCTTTTGCTAACCTAAAGCCATCTCTAGCTTCCCATGGCATTTTAAACGAACCTATTTGGACGTCTTTAACTAATGAGCCATCGGGATTTGGATCCGACCAAGGCCAACAATATCCCGCAACCACTCTTGCAGAATTAGCTTTCTCAAACTCTTTTTTATAAATAAAGTCATACAATTTTTGCGGTGAGTCAAATATTTTAAAATCGAATTTCTCTGTTTTCTTCAATACTTTCCTTTCTTCCTTAAATCCCAAAACTGATTCAATCCATTCCAGATAGTTATTTGATCCCATGCAGCGAAATTGGGTTTTCAATTCTACTTCTTCAATAATTGCGCCCAACTCTTTCGCATACTTTTTAATTAAATCAGAATTTCCTGTTTCCTGCGAACGAACGTTTTGCCTATCATCTATAAAAAATACTGTTGTTTTGGCACATCTAATAAGTTGCTGGACTTGTGGCATATCTGATCGATCTTCGGCTTTTGTATACCTATTATTACTTGTTTTTTCTATACGATGTGCTTCATCAATCAAAAGCAAATCAAATTCATTTTCTTTAACTTTTTTGGGTACGAATCTTAATAAATTAGAGAACAATAGTTCGCTACCTTTTTTAACACTATATTTCAATCCTCCAAGAAATGGCTTTGACTTACACCCGTAAAATACTTTTTTCTTAGCTTTGGCGGCATCTGCAAGAATATTAATTGCAATAACGGACTTTCCCGTCCCCGGGCCTCCGTGTACTATTATTACATGCTTTTGTGATAGTTTCGTTGCTTTATTGACTTTTGACCAGATAAGGTTTTTGGCCACTATCTGTTCTCCCAGCAAAGAAAAAACTGGTTCATTATCAATAATTTTACTGGCATTATCTAATAACTTTTTAGATGGTTTTATATTGCTTTGCATAAAGCGGTTAAATATTTCAAAACCATCACCTTTTGCCAATAATTCTTTTATTTGATTAGCTAACTTAAGAGTGTCTTCTTTGCAGAAAACAGGGAATTCACTGCAAATTGTTTTATATGCACAGGAAAATAAACCACCATTATCATCCTTTGTGTAATTATGGCAATAGGAGCAACTAAAAAGAATAAGTGGCGGTGGTTTTTCGAATTCCTCTACAAAATTTATTAGATGTTCATGATAACCTTTAACTTGCTGAGATGGATGAGCTACTCTTCGAGTATTATTTCCAGTAAAAGTTTCTACATAATTACCATCATCTTCTAATGGGGTAATCTTCGACCATTGTTTAAGTTCAATCAAAACAATATTTGATTCATTAGACTTATCTTTTCCAAACAAAAGGCAGTCAATTCTATTTTGGTTATATGGAATTTCGTATTCTAAAGCGATATAGTTATTATCAAGTTTGGCTAACTCTAACAAATCCCTGACTCTTGAAAGCGAATTTTGCCAAGAGTTGATTTCACTATAAGAAGGTCTGAAACTAAAAGAAGATGCTGCATCTGTCAAAATGCCAAGGATTCTATTTTCAGTTACATCATTGCAGAACTCTTTTGTGGCATTTTGATATAAAAGCATATTTATAATTTGTTATATTTCGTATGCTTACCCTTTGATTTATGTACCGGGTATTTCCGGGCGTTCTTGGCGAGTTTATACTCCATAGCTTTGGCCAGATCTATGCCGAGATTATCGGCCATCTCAAACAGGTACATAGCCACGTCGGCTAGTTCGTCCGCTATCTGGTCTTTGTGCTTTCGAGAGTATTCTTCTACTTCCTTGATCGATTTCCATTGGAAGTGTTCCAGCACCTCTGATGCCTCAAGCACCAGTGAAAGCGCCATATCCTTGTGATTGTGAAATTGCATCCAATCCCGCTCGTCTCTGAACTTCTTTATTTTTTCCGTTAGCCTTTTTATGTCATTCGTAACATTGCAACTAGATATATTAGTATTTATGTGATTTTTTAGCATGTTTAGAATTGTAATCAATTCACCGCTAAAATCAACAAATAACCCATTTTATTTATTTTTCCCCCAGCGGACAGCCATCACGCAGGCCGCGGGGACTGTTCACGGCGTCCCCGGACAATCCCCGGAGTTACCACCCGGACTCGTGCCGGCCTGGGCCTGCACTCTCAGCCGAGTCGGCCAGGATTCTTAGCTTTCCCGGCTTGGATTCTACCCCTTCCCGGCGGACAATCCCCGGAGCCTCCGCCAGGACTCATAACGGGCTGGGCTATGAATCTTAGCCAACTGTGCATAGATTCTTAACGGACCCGGCGGTAACTCATAGTTGAGACGGCTAAGAGGCCAGACCTTATCCACGGGGATTGTGCCCGGTATGTGCGTGGAGCCTATCCGGTCCGGGGTGACGCGCCCCGCGGAGAGGAGGGGACTGTCCTGAGATTGCATAGACTACCCCCCTATACCCTACCCCCCACCCCCCCTAAGTGAAAATGACGTGTAAAGCAGTAAAATAAAGGGTTAGCTGTCAAAAATGCGGCCTAATCGGTTGCAGGGGCTGTCGAGAAATAAGTCTGATTGGTACGTTATTGCCCAAGGTGTGTCACCGGCAAAGATGTGGGGGTGGATGCGTCCCTTAAAGCCTGATTGTTGGCTGGCATAAACGCCAATTTCTTGACCGGTGGGCGGAAATAGATTATTAGTGCTGGTGGAGGAAGCTATGGAAACAGCCGGTGTTAATCAACAAGGTTTTGATGCGTTAACCGGGCAGGTAAGCCAAATAACCGCCGGCCCGGGCGATACAACCGGCAAACTACAATCTATCTGCCGCCTGCTCAAAGACAGCGTTCCGTATTATAACTGGGTCGGATTTTACCTGGTGGACAAAATCCATCCGCAAGAACTGGTTCTGGGACCATTTGTTGGCCTGCCCACCGAACACACCAGAATTCCCTTTGGTAAAGGAATCTGTGGCCAGGCGGCCCAGAGGAAAGAGGTTTTTATCGCTCAGGACGTGGCCGCGGAGACAAATTATATCGCCTGCAGTACAAAAGTGCGTTCGGAGATGGTTGTGCCCGTATTCAAGGCGGACCAGCTGGTGGGCGAGCTGGACATAGATTCCAATACGATTTCAGCCTTCAGTGACCGCAACCGCGAATTCCTGGAGACGGTCTGCCGGATAGTTGGGCCGCTGTTTTAGTTGACATTATTGAATTTTAAGCAAACATAATCCCGTCTCCGATAAACAGGACACGGATTAATATTATGAAAGAAAGGATGGAGGCTAAGCTTATGATGAAAATAAAGAAGATTGCTAAATATGCCGGGATTGGAGTTTTGGCGCTGGCGCTGATTGCTATTGTGACCAATGCTATTTTGAGTTGCTCGGCCAATAAAGAACTGGAGCAGGAATTGGCGGACATCAAGGCGTCGGGCGGCGCGCTCAAGTTTGAGGAATTAGCTCCTCCGGCAATTCCGGACGAAGAGAATGCCGCGCCTCTTTACGAGAAGGCATTTGCCTTATTAAAATCGGACAAGTTGAGCCCCGAGGAAGAAAAAGTCTGGAATAAAATCACAGCGTCGGAACGGGGCAAGGAATGGGCTGAAACAGACCGCTCAATTTTAAAAGGCCTGCTTGCCAGGAATCAAAATGTTCTGGAACTTTTAGCCAAAGCCGCCGCTCTTAAAAAGTGCCGCTTTTCGGTGGATTATAGCAAGCCATTAGACATTGTGCCACCCAGCATAGCGCAGAATAGACAGGCATCTTGGTTGCTTGCTGTTAAGGCCCAGCTTGAATCATCAGAGGGCAAAACAGATGAAGCATTGAATACCTGTTTGGCAGGGTTCAGGATGACAAAGGCGCACATATTAAGCCCTCTTTTGATTACTCAATTGGTTCAAAGCGCCTCTACGGGAATAATTCTGGATACATTGGAGGGGATTCTTAAGCAGGATAGCGGGAACGCGGCAATGTATACCGCCTTGCTTGATGAACTGAAAATTCCTGAATACCATAATGCCTTTATCAGGTCTATGGAAGGAGAACGTTGTTTTGGGCTGTATGTTTATGAGCTTTGTAGTGAGGGTATAGATCCTGAAACCTATCCCCCAGCAACCCGAGCACTTGGTAAAAGGCTTGTTAGTAAAACATTCATTTTCAAAAAAGACCAGGTGTATTATCTGAGGCTTATGAAGAAGATAATTAATTTGTCAAAGTTGTCTTATAAAGAAACAAAAGGTGGTTTGAATTTTGAAGTAGATGTTATTAAAGAAATCCCATCTTATTGTTATTTAACGCGGTTAATGGTGCCTGGTCTTAGTGGCGTATACAGAACACAGAGCGGTTTCGAGGCCCGGCTGGGTGCGGCTCGCCTGGCGCTGGCCCTGAAGGCATACAAGCTCCAGAACGGTAACTATCCTGACGCGCTGGCCGCCCTGGCGCCGGCCGTTATACCCGAACTGCCCAAAGACACCTTTACCGGAAATGATTATGTCTACAAGAAAGACGGCGTGGGCTTTATCGTGTATAGTTTGGGAGAGAATCTCAAAGACGACGGCGGGCTAAACAATAACAATAAAGACAAGAAACAGGACGATATTTCCTGGCAATGCAAACAATAGAGAGCGGAAGAAAGGAGCGATGCAGGATGAAAAAGATAGAGATTAAGAAAATGGGCGTGTTAAACGTTATGAAGGTAACCGTTTACGTGACGATCATACCGATAGTGCTTTGTTTCCTGGCAGGCGCCGTTATGCTCGCGGCCGGCGTGTTTTTGAAGAACAGGCAGTTGATGATTATGGGGGCAATACTGGCCGCCGGCTATCCCATAGGGCTGATTATAATTTACGAGCTTATGGCAATATTTACGGTATTGATTTATAATTGGCTGGCCGGGAAATTCGGCGGGTTGGAACTGACCATAAAAGAAACCGAAACCAGCCAGCCGGTTTAATCCGTAAGGCGAATATATGAAAAAATGCCCTTTCTGCGCCGAGGAAATCCAGGATGATGCAGTTAAGTGCCGCTATTGTGGGGAATTCCTGAATAAGCCCAAGTGGTATTTTAAGACCACCACGCTGATACTCGGGTTCCTGTGCGTCGGCCCGCTGGTATTGCCCCTGATATGGTTCAATCCGCATTATAGCAAGGCCGTAAAAATAATACTGAGCATAATCGGCATTATCCTGAGTTATTTCGTGGTAAAACTGTTCCTTGATACTCTCCGGTATATGAAGGAATTAAACAGCATCCTGGGGGTATAACTCATCATCTCAACGGAGAGGCCGCAGGCGGACCCTGTTTATAATTTATGTCTGAACAACTGGAAGGGAAGCAGTGCATACTTTCCGCGCTGCGGGCGCGCCAGAGAAGGTTTGAACTGCTGCTGGTTTCCTGGAGCGCCCATCCGGCCAAGACCCAGGATGTGATATTCCTGGCAAAACAGCTGGGTGTGCCGGTCAAGGTCGTCCCGGCCGAAGAGCTGGACAAAATGAGCGTCGGCAAAACCCACGCCGGATTGATAGCCATTGCCTCTGCCAAGCCGCTGATTAAACCGGCGGAACTTCTCCGGATGAACCGGCGGTCGGCCAGGCCGGCGTTTCTTTTGCTGTTGGAGGGCGTTGAGGACGAACAGAACCTGGGTTTTATCATCCGTTCGGCCGGCGCCATGGGCGTGGACGCCGTTTTACTCAAGAAGCATATCTGGAATTTCGATCCCCGGGCCGTATCGCGCGCCTCGGCCGGCGTCTATGAATGGATGCCGCTGGTTAAGATAGAAAAGGAATCCGATATCCTGGGCGGCCTGCAAAAGTCCGGGTTGAAGGTAATGGGTGCCCTGCCCAGGTGCCGACGGACGATGTATGATATGGACTTCAACAGTCCGGTGGTAGTGGCTCTGGGCGGAGAAAAGCGCGGGCTCTCCGGCGCGCTCAGGCAGTCCTGCGACAAATTTTTCACCATCCCTATGGGCATCGCCCGGGAACAGGCCTCGCCTGTTGCCGGCGAGAACGGCCCCGATAATGCCCCGGACGAGGAGCCGGATAAATCCCGCCAGATAGCGTCGCTTTCCCTGAGCCATGCGGCGGCTATTGTCATGGCCGAGGTGATGCGGCAACGGCGCCGGGCCGGGAACGGGATTCCGGAATCGCAATAGTAACCCTATTTTCCTTGCCCGGTCCGGGCAAATTTGATAGCCTGCCGTAAAAAGAGCTTTGTTATACGATTATTCGGAGGATGCATATGGATAATTTCAAAGTCAAGGCCATGAAATTGGCGGATGATATCGTGGTGTTCGCGCTTTTCGGCAAGTTAGATGCTTTCACCGTCCCTGAATTGGAAAAAACCATCCAGCAATATATGGACGCGCAGATTTACAGATATATTTTTGACCTGTCCAAATTGACGGGCATTACCAGCGCCGGGATGGGGTTCTTCACCAAGCTCAACGGCATTACGGCCGATAAGCAGGGCTGTATCGTAATACTCCGGCCGGTAATGGGCGTAAAAGAAACGCTGGATGTTTTCGGGTTGTTCCGCCTGCTGCCGTTAGCCGACGATTTAGATGCCGCCCTGGAAAAGATCGGCAAGACTAAAACCGGGTAATTTCGGCGTCCTTGGTAATATTTAAAAGGAGGATATGAGCATGGCAGAAAACAAGAAAGAACGCCGGAGCCAAGAACGTTATGTTATGCAAGGCTGCGCCGTGCGCTATAAAACCAAACAGCTTTTGGGATTATTCAATAAAGTTTCCAAACGCTATATGGCGCTGGATATTTCGCAGGGCGGAATTAATTTTATCACCAGGGAGGGATTCAAGCTCGGGTTGCCGGTATCGTTGATTATCACCGCGCCCCTGCTCAAAGAAGACGCTATCAACGCGCAAGGGCGCGTGGCCTGGGTAAAACCGTCGCCGGAATTGCGCATTTATAACATCGGCATAGAATTTACATCGATAAGCGACCAGGATAAAACTAGGCTGAAAAATCTGGTTGATAGCACCGATACAAATAAAACCTCTATTCCGGGCAATGTGCACTTGGATGAAGTAAACAAGTTATAAATTGTTCGTTTGCCAATATGCGGCCGGTTCCCTGCCGGGATTTTCCAACCGACATGTCCGTAAATGGAACAATTTTTGGAAATAAATATTGACTATAATTATTACTAAAATATAATTGCGCTCTGGGGAGGTAATTTTATGTCGTATATCAGAAACATTGCTTTATTGATGATTATTACCGGAATCTTGGCGATTGGTTCGGGCGTGTTCGCCGAGGTGGTTCTGCTCAAAGACGGCAATAAATATATCGGCACCGTTGAGGACCAGGGCGATAAAATAAAGATTACCAACCAGGATGGCACCATAAGCGTGGCTAAAGACCGGATAAAAGCCATATATAAAGACTCGGGCGTTATCCTTAAGGAGACCTACGATATCCTGGCTAAGGCCCAGGAGATGGTGGCCGGCGCCAATAAAATCCAGGACGGCAAGGAGCGCAACGATGTGCTGGACAAAGCCATCGAAATGCTTAACGGCGCCCACGATACCTGCGACAGTATCGTTGATGCCTATCCGGCCAGGGAACAGGACCTTTTTTATAAGCGGATAAAGGAAATCAACGAGACTATTAAGCATGCCAAGTTTCTAAAGGTCAGCAATCAGGAAACGCCGCCACCCCCCCCGCCGGTTACCCCTGAGACGGAAAAACCCGAGCCAACGCCTAAGGAGCCGGACAAACCGCAAAT
Source organism: Planctomycetota bacterium (assembly GCA_043808305.1). Classification (GTDB taxonomy): domain Bacteria; phylum Planctomycetota; class MHYJ01; order JACQXL01; family JACQXL01; genus JBBAAP01. Next base: position 28,857 of record JAZDFB010000014.1, read on the forward strand.
AGACCAGAAAAAGATGGAAGAAGCGCAAGCTTTTTTCGAGAACGGCGTGGATACGTTCAATGCTAAAAAGTATGACGAAGCTCGCAATTGTTTCAGCAACGCCATTTCCTGCAACCCCGAGTATGCCGAGGCGTATGGGAAACTGGGCGATACCCTGGAAACGCTGAAGGAAGAAGAGCTGGCTTACGAAAATTACAAGCGTTGCATTGAAATCATAAAAAATATGGAAGAACCCAGCCCGGCCCAAACCATTCTGCTGAACGAGATTATCAAGAAGACTGAGAAATTCCGGGCGCTTGAGGATAAGACGGATAGTCTTAGCAAGGATTTTACGACCAAGCTTTTGGCTCTGGCCAGCCAATGCATGACTGATACCGATTATGCCCTGGCCGAGGAGATATTCTCGTTGATACTTCAGGTTGATGAAAAGAATGAAGAAGCCAGCAAGGGACTTGAGAATGTGCGCGCCGAATTAGAAAAGGCCAAGTCCGCGGAGGAGGAGCCCGGCAAGGAGGAAAATACCCAGCTGGCCGAGTCGTATTACAAAGTCGGTCTAACTCAGATGGAGCAAAAGGATTATGAGGCGGCCATAACCAAGTTCAAGAAAGCGCTGGCTTACCGGGCCGGATATCCGGAGGCGTGGTTCAAGCTGGGCGAGGCGTACGAGAAGAATAATCAGCCCAGGGAGGCGCTTAATTCTTACCGGAAATGCCAACGCTTGCTGAACGAAAAAACGCCTCCGGGTAAAGAAGACGAACAATTGTTATCTCAAGTCCTGCGCCGGTTAGACCAGCTGGATGTCAACGGCAAGCGGCTGGTCGGCATAAAGAATAACTATACTTCGGAATTATTCAAATTAGCCAACCAGTGCGTCACTAAAAAGTATGTCAGGTTTGCCTGCCGTATCCTTAACCGTATTGTAGAGATTGACCCGGCCAATAAGAATGCCCAGGAACTATTGGCTAAATTAAGCGACACCAAGGTTTCTCCGGAACCCGATAAAAAAGCGCCATCGGCTGCAGATCCCGCCGCCTTTGCCAAGCATTTTGACAACGGCAGAAGCTGTCTGTCCCATGGCCAAATTGACGAGGCGATTGCAGAGTACACAAAGGCGATTAAACTTAACCCAAACAGTTCCGAAGCACACACCAGCCGCGGTGTTGCTTATAACAAAAAAGCGCAAAATGAACAAAATCCCGAGAAAAAGAAGAAATTGCAGGATAAGGCGATAGAAGACTATACCAAGGCCATCAAGCTAAACCCGAAAGCTACTGATGCCTACAACAACCGCGGGAATACCTATGCTGACAAAGGCGACATTGACCGGGCGATGGCTGATATGAATCAAGCGATTATGATTAATCCAAAAGCGGTAGACGCTCCTCGATACGGAAACATGGGACTTCTTTGTGCTCAGAAAGGTGATTATAAAACAGCAATAATGTATATGGAGATGTACCTTAAAATAGAGCCGAATCATCCGGGAGCGCCTACGGCTCGACAATTAATAGCCGAATGGAAAAGCAAGATTAAGTAAAACATATATCGCTGTACGAATTCAACAAGGAGACCAAAGTTTCGCTGAAACCTTTTGCAAGAGTTTTATTACATCAAGGATGCCGACAGGGGCTTGACTCAAGCTTGACAAGAAGAACTTAATATTATAGTATATGGGCGGGAACAAGAAAACTAAATAATAAAGAAACGCGAACGAAAGAAATATTACCGTAACCTTTTAACGGTAATAAACCAATACTATAATAGCAAGAAACTTTACGAATTAATCACGGCATCGCGCCGTAGATAAAGAAAGGAGATTTTTATGTGGAAATGGATAGTCGGGATAGTTGTAGCGTTTATCGTGGGAATCTTATTCGGACGGGTGATGGGGGTGCCACACAAGGGGTTTAAAAACAAAATGGCTTATGAGCAGCGTTTCGGATGCAAATGTAATAATCCGCAATGGGGCATGCAACCAATGGGTGGTATGTGCGGTTGCCGCGGCCCACAGGCCGGACCTAATAATATGAAACAACGCGGCTGCGGTTGCGGCTGCCAGGGCCCGCAGGGCGGTCCTGATAAAATGATGCAACGCGGATGTGGTTGCGGCTGCCAGGGCCCACAGGGTGGTCCTAATAATATGAAGCAACGCGGCTGCGGTTGCGGCTGCCAGGGTCCGCAAGGCGGTCCTGATAACATGTTTGAAGGATGGAAACAGATGGGGCCTGATATCAAAGTTGACATCAGGCGCGGTGATGGCAGGGATGATAATAACAAAGATAAATTCAAAGGTCAAGGCCAGTGGATACAGATAGAGCCTGATATCAAGTTTGACACTAAAGACAATGGCGATAGGGATAATAATAACAAATGCCGATGCGGCGGTTCGGGGAATCAGGGAAAAGCAACTATCAAGGTTGATATCAAACGCGATGATGATAAAAAATAATCGCGGGAAATAGGGACTAATAGCGCCAATAACCTCCAAGATAATTACCGGCCCAGGCATGGACCGGCAATTTTACCCGGCTATTTTCGCCTGTAACGGGCGATTTTGAAATGAAAGATTTCCGATGAAACATTCCAGGTTTTTAATCTGGGCCCTAACCTTATTAGGCAGCATAATATTCTTATTTTCATACGCGCCGCATATTGAAGGCGGCTGAGGGCCGCCCAAAAAGTCGCCCGTGGGGCAGGCAACAGCAACTACAACAGTAACAGGAACGGCTAAAGGAACAACCAGCGAGAGCGAGGCCAAGAAAAAGGACGAATTTGATAAGTGGCAAAAAGAGCAAGGGAAAAAAGAATCTACAGAGGAGAAACAAGAGCCAAAACCAAAACCAACAGAGTCGGCGCCAACCGACCCGGCAAGCCCGCTTCCAAGCGGGGATAGCCAGTCCGGCCCGGCCGGCGATTCCGCAAGCCGGCCTGATTTAGGGATCGGGCTACAACCGTTGATTCAAAGTTTACGGTCAGCGAAAGCATCGTTGTTAGGCGTTGCCGAGCCCTGGGAGGTGTGGTGGAGCAGGCATCGCGACAGGTATTTGTTGTTCAGGGAAAGCGTTGTCTGGATGAAAACGTCAACTGAAAAAGGTTCACAGTCCGTCAACGTATATCCGGCATATAACGAACTTATTAATATTTTATCAGCCGGGCTATTTGAAAAGGCCATGCCGGCCGGGTGCATCAACTGTCCGGCGGCAATTGCGTTAGGCAAAGCCGTCTTGGTGCCGGGAGGCCTGTCTATTACGAACATCCTTAAAAAAGCCATTGAAACCAAACCGCATGATTGCACCGTTCTTAAATCTTTACTGGGATTAGGTTTTGCCGGGGATGCGGCTTCCGCAGGCGTTATCAAGGAGGTTCTGCAGTCCAAGACCGAACCGGCCCTGAAACGGGCTTATGCGGCGCTGGCATTAGGTTACCTGCCCGCCGCACCGGAAATATCCGATGTGCTAAAAACGGCAACATCCGAGAATGAAGATTTTGAAGTAAGATGTTCAGCTTGCCTGTCATTAGGCAATATGAAAGATGTTTCCGCGATACCCGTTTTAGGCAAGTTGCTTAATAAGGCGCAATCCGGGGGGAAGGGAACCAATCAGGTTCGGGCTTATGCCGCCTTAGCGTTAGGTCGGATCGGCGGCAAAGATGCTTTAAGCGAACTAAAGAAATGCGCCCCGAGCAACGAGGAAAATGCCGACGTAAGTGCCGCACTGGCCATAGCCTTGGGGCTGACCGGATTGCCGGAGGCTAAAGAACAGCTTGTCGCGTTGCTTCAGGTTAAAAATCCGGTGGTGCGCGGGTTGGCGGCGGTCTCATTAACCCAGCTGAATGATAAGAAAGCTTATGATATCATTTATGAAGCCTGGCGGAATAACAAGGCGAGCGACGCAGAGGGACTGATGGTGCTGGCTTTGGCCCTGACCGGCAACGAAAAAGCCAAGGCGGAACTAAGAAGGATATTTGAAAACCGTAAGAGCAGGTTGTTACTTAAAGCCGCGGCAATAACCGGATTGGGACTGCTCAAGGATGCCGAATCCATTCCGTTGATAGTTAATATCCTGAAAAACAAGAGACAACAAAGCGATGAAATTCTTACGCCGTATTTGATTCTGTCTTTAGGGATGATTCGGGACGCAAAAGGAATTGAAGTGCTTCAGGAAATGTGGAGGAATATTAATCCCAATAATGCCCAGTCGTTTACCTGCCACTCTAATTTAGCCATAGCCCTGACGTTGTTAGGCAAGAGAGATGAAATCGTCATGCCGGAATTGCTTAAGCAGGCTAAACAAGCAGAGTATCCCTTGCTCAGGGCATATGCACTGCATACGCTTGGGTTGGTAGGCAATAAAGAATCTGCGCCTGTTTTCGCGGAAGCCTATAAAGATGCCGACCCTTATGTTCGTTTTTCCGCGATAGAAGGCGCCGGTTTCTTGCTGGATAAGAATGCCAGAAATCCGCTTGATAAAATAACCGCCGATAATATTGACATGCCGTTGATGATTATGGATGACATCCTGCCGATACCAGTGTGGTAACCTCATGAAGAAGGCTTCTTTTATAATCTTGATTATGCTTGTTCCCAGCGTTGTCTTTTTAGGCATAGTCGGGCTGATGAGGATGGGTCTGGTTTCGGCGGCGGATGACCCTAACAGGACTTATCAGTTAAAAGCGACGCCGGTAAAATCAAGAGACAAGGAAAGTATTAGTTATAAGCTTAAGGCTACGGCTGACGTCAAAATACTGCAAATGCCCAACCATGAAGGGGTCGAGGCACTGCATCGGCGCTTATGGCCCGGTGGGTGACGTGGAATGTACCGGCGAGATTAAGGTAGCTGTAGAATTCAAATAGGGCGTTAGATTGAACGAGTTTATTTTAGGATGGCAGTTAACTTTTTCCTGAACCAGGGTTCTATTCTCCAGACCTTCATATCTTTGTCAACGGCGACTATTTTGGTTGAGCCCTCGTTAATAAGTTCGTTGGAGGATTTGTTAAATACCTTGTAGCCGAAGGTAAAGCTGGCTTTGGACGCTTCGGTTATGAACGATTCTATAACTATGGTGTCGCCGTAGCGGCTTGGTTTGAGGTAGTTGACCTGGGCGGAGACTACGGCGAACATAATACCTCGGTTCATCAGATCTTTGGGGTGAAGTCCTATTGCGGACAGGTAATCGGTTCTGGCGCGTTCGTAAAACCTCAGATAGTTGGCATAATAGACCACGCCCCCGCAATCGGTGTCTTCATAGTAAATCTCTATTTCGGTTTTCATTTTATATATAAGCACAAGGCGTTGAGGCTTACGAGACCTTACAGCCGGGCGGAACCGGTTTTTCAAGGGTCAGGGGTATCACCTCGGTTCCGGTTGAAGCGGCCAGTATCATGGCCTGGCTTTCTATGCCCCGGAGCATAGCCGGCTCGAGGTTGCTTACTACTACGACTGTTTTATTAAGCAGTTGTTCAGGGGGTAAATAAGGCCTGAGTCCGGCACAACTTTGTTTTATCTCGCCGCCGATATCTATTTTCAGGACATATAATTTATCCGCGTTGGGGTGGTTTTCCACGGAGATAATCTTGCCAGTACGCAGGTCCAGCTTCTTGAATTCCTCGAATGTAATCATAGTTGAACTCCTATCAGGACGCAAATATGCGCAGACTAACGCAGAATATTCTTTACTTAATCCGCGTTCCCCATTTCTGTGGGGGCTACGAAAATTAGCGTGCCGTTAAAACTTTTCGCGATGGGGCGTCATTACCGTGTCGGGCAAACCGTATTTTGCCTCCCATTCTGACAACGAGATTACTTTTATTTGGTGTTCTTTCAAGTATTTTATCAGGTCAGATAGGTAGGCCGATGCGGTCCGATCGTGCATCAGGATAATACCTCGCTTGCCGTTATTCAGATCGGCAAAAATATTATTAAGGATTTCGGAAGGCTTGAGGTGTGGCTGGGTTTCGGGGTTGATGTTCCAAAATACGTGCTTGTACCCATTTTCCTTGAGGTAGGCGGATACCTCGGGACTGATGGATCCTCCCGGACTGCGCACGTAGGACGAGGCGTCATGGTCCGAGACTTCCTTTATCTGGGTTCTGGTATAGATAAGAGAATCAGAAAGCTGGCTTCGGTTCTGTTTGAAATACTGGACGTGATTATAGTCGTGTATGCCGACAGTATGGCCTTCTTCAAACATCCGTTTGACCCACTGGCAATAGCATTGGTAAGTGACGCCGGTAGAAACCTTTTTAGTATCCAACTGCCAGCCCAGAAGGAAAAAGGTGGCTGGGGTTTTCTCGCGTTTGAGTATATCAAGGATGATTTCAGTATGCTCGGTGGTAGAACCATTAATATTGCGATAAGGGCCGTCGTCGATGGTAAACACAACTTCATTTATCATCCCGGCATTATCGTTTGAGGGGAACTGGCAGAACAGGAGCAGTTGCTTTTCAGCGGCGATATCCGGCACTGCGCTGATACGTTTAAGGAGGACGTCCTGATTTCGACGCGCTTTATCGGACGAAGAATGAATATAGAGTCCGACCAGAACTATAGCAATAACAAGGCCAATAATTACGAATATTAAGCTAAATTTTTTCATTTTGGCAACAAGTAATTTATGGAATATGGCCGATAGACTGCTTGTTAGCAGACCAGGAACCATGGTTTATTTCTGTATTATCGGCAAATAATCGTTTTCGACTTGCAAAATTATGCAGGCCATAGAGGTGGCATAGGGCTTTCCGACGTCGTCAATCCATGAGCCATCGGGCAGTTGTCTGGGCAGGAGATCTGATTGAACGAGAGACAAGTAGGTATCCCAATATTGGCCGCCGGCGTGATGCATAGCTTGGACAGAGTAGTAATGTGCGTAGAAATAATGATAATCACCGTAAGTTAGTCGGTCAGGGTTATTTGGCTTGGTAAGAGCATCAAGGATGCTGGTTAGTCCTCGCTTGACTTCCGGCGCATCATATTCTCCGGCACTCATTAGCGCGGTAACCCCGGCCGCGGTCAAAGCAAGGCCGTAGCGGCTGGTAGGCAACTGATACTCAAACCTGCCATCCTGACGGGAACATTTCTTTATATAGCTTATGGCATTGTCAATAGTTTCTTTGGGTACGCTGATACCGATGTTGCGGGCGGCCCGGAGAGCCTGGACAGTCGTGACAGTAACGGAAATATCCGCGTCTATCGGCGCGGGTTGATAACGCCAGCCGCCCTCGTTATTCTGGCTGGCTACTATCAGGTATGTCGCTTTTTTCAGTTTGTTTTTAATATCTTCGCGGGGTGACATTCCGTATACCTCAGCGAGAAAGAGCGTGGCAAAGGCGTGCTCATACATCCGGCTACCGTGTTTGGTGATGTACCCGTCCGTATCCCGGGCGCAGGAAAGGATAAAATCAACTGCCTTGGAAACTTCCAATCCGTATTTTCCTCGGCCTGGCAGATTGCCTTGAGCCATAAAGGCGATGCCGGACAGTGCGGTCACGGCGACATTCTCATTATCAGTGCCGATATAGCTGTCGTTAAGTTTGTACCCGACTTTGCATATCCAGGAGCCGTTAGGTTGTTGTGTTTGCTTAAGATACGCCAGACCTCTTTCGACCGACCGTGTTACCGCATCGCTGGTGAAGAGCGCACTCGGTTGTGTTTTGGGTTCGGTCGCAGCTATGATTAACCCGATAGATAACAGACTGATAGCAATAATATATTTCATAAACATAAAGATTCTTTTATATACTATATTTTTGGTATCTTGTCAAATTATATTAAGCGTGAGATGGAATCCACGAACGGAATTATTATTTTATTGATTTTAATAAAGGATATGATAATTTAATCAACATGAAAGCTTTGATAACAGGCGGAACCGGGTTTGTCGGGAGCCACTTGGTTGAGGCGTTGCTCAAACGCCGGGATGACGTAACCTGCCTGGTCAGGCCGGAAAGCAACCGTCGATGGCTGAAAGACCTGCCTGTAAAATTCGTCGAGGGTGACCTGCAGGATAAATTTTTTCTTAAAAATTCTGTAAAGGGATTTGATTATATTTATCACATCGCCGGTTTGATAAAGGCATTTACCTATCAGGAATACGAAACGGTAAATGTGACGCTGACAGGAAACCTTATTGAGGCAATAACCGAAAGCAATCCGGGAATCAAAAGATTTATTTATATCAGCAGTCTGGCTGCGGCTGGGCCGGCCAAGGATATTTCGGGTATTTCTGAAGATGCCGAATGCCGGCCGGTAACAGATTACGGTATGTCTAAACTTAAAGGTGAAAAGACGCTAAAGCCTTATTTGAACCAGATACCTATAACTATTTTGAGACCGCCACCGGTATACGGTCCGCGAGACGATGGCTTTCTGCTGTATTTTAAGGTCGTCAGCTATGGGTTTGTGCCTTACTTCAAGTCAGCCCGGCACGTCAGTATGATTTATGTGGATGACCTGATAGATGCCATCATAAAAGCGTCGGAAAGTGACGTGGCCAGAGGAAATACTTATTTTATTGCCAACAAAAATCCGTATGCTATAAATTATTTGGCCAAGACGATTAATAGTGCGGTAAGAAACAGCAAAATATCTTGCCCTTTATGGTTGCCTGATGTACTAATAAAGGGGCTTGCGGCGCTTTTCGAAGCGGTGTCGTACATAATCGGTCAGCAAACTATATTTAACCGACAGAAAGCGCTTGAATTAACTCGGGATTTCTGGGTTTGCCGTACGGGCAAAGCCAGGCATGATTTTAACTGGATTTTTCAGACAACGCTTGAAGAAGGCATGGGGAAAACTTCTGACTGGTATAAGCAGCAGAAATGGATATAGAATGAAGGAGGGGTGAGTTTATGGCAGAAAATACAGCTCAAGCAAAAAAATATCACATCATAATTTCCACCATAGATGAGAAATGGGTAGGTGGCATTCCGGATATGGCAAAACACTTAGCATCAACTTTTGGTATGAACGAAGAAGCGGCGGAGCAAGTTTTAGGCGGGACGCCCATTGCTTTCATCACTAATATAAATAAAGACGTAACTAAGATGCTTAAGCCTAAATTGATAGAGCTGTCTAAAAAAGGCATAGAATTCATGGTATCGTCCAAACTGCCGCCGACTATAGCCCGAGTTATCTGGCCATCCAGGTTCAATTTTCAGGAATTGCCAAACGGCCAAATAGTTCAGTATGCTGATTTCCAGTGGCGGGGAAATGCATTTGTTTGCCCGAACTGCGGAGAAACTTTTGTGTTTAAGCGTATCGGCAATCCTTTTAATACTTTTATGAAAGCCCAGGAAAGCACTATGCCCGAATCATCAGAAGGGCGAGTTGTTGAAGTTCAGCCGATAGATGGCGAAACAGTTGAATTACCGGCGATTGAAGAAAGAGAGCTCAAAGCAGAGCCAGTTGTCGAAAAAGTTTCGACCGAAGAAGAATCCCCCGAGATTGAACTGAGTGCTGAGGAATTTCCAGCTCAAGAAAAAGTCGCAGAGGTAAAGCCTATTGCTAAAAGAGTATCAACTGAAGATGGTGTAGTTGAGTTGGAACCAGTTGTTGAGGAGACTTCAACTGAATCTGGAGCTGAACCAGTAGATATTTTGCATGAACCGCTTCAGTCAGCGGCTACTCCTAAACCGAAAATAGTTTCCAAATCTATGCCTAAAGAAGTGGCAATGGAAGCGGATAGCACAGATGTAAACGAATATTCATTATTTCTTTCAGCGATTCCCCAAGCCAAAAGGGAAGAAGCAGCTGAGCTAATAGCTGAAATTAAAGGAGTTCAAATAGCCCAGGCTAGACAAATGGCTAACCGGATGATGATACCAATTCTAAAGGATGTTTCTGAAACTGTAGCAAAAGAATGCTTGGCAAGATTCAAGCAAGCCGGACTAAACGGACAGATGATCAAGAAAAAAAGCTAGCCATGGGATTCGAACCCATAACCCCCGCTTTACGAAAGCGGAGCTCCACCATTGAGCTAGGCTAGCTGGAAATAAATCAGAATAGAGCGGTTTATAAAATAATATAACCGCGCAGTCAAGGAATTGTTTATGAAAGACATTGTAATTGTTAGTGCCGCGAGAACACCTGTTGGCAAGTTTCAGGGGTCGTTAAGCTCTTTTTCAGCTCCTGACTTGGGTGGTTTTGTGATTTCCGAAGCCGTGAAAAGGGCCGGTATAAAACCGGAACAAGTGGAAGAAGTTATTATGGGCAACGTAATTTCGGCCGGACTTGGACAAAACCCAGCACGCCAGGCCCTGCGCAAAGGTGGAATACCAGATTCGGTTGGAGCATTTACCATTAACAAAGTGTGTGGTTCCGGCTTAAAGGCCGTTATGCTGGGGGCCAATGCAATCCTGGCCGGTGAGTATAATATAATTGTTGCGGGTGGTATGGAAAATATGACTAATGCGCCGTATATTTTGCCAACCGCCCGATACGGACAGCGTCTGGGGCATGGTAAAATGATTGATGCGATGGTTAACGATGGACTCTGGGACATCTATAATGATTTCCATATGGGCAACACGGCCGAACTAGTTTCGGAAAAATACAGAGTGACCCGCCAGATGCAGGACGAATTTGCCATGAAGAGTAATCTAAAGGCAGATAAGGCCATAAAAGAAGGTAAATTCAAATCAGAGATAGTTCCGGTAAAAATAAAACAGCCAAAAAAACCCGAGCCGATTATTTTTGATACTGACGAAGGCGTAAGAGGCGATACAACAATGGAAAGCCTCGGTAAACTTAAGCCGGCTTTTAAGGAAAATGGAACGGTAACAGCCGGTAATTCATCACAAATAAGCGACGGGGCAGCCGCTATAGTAATAATGGATTCGGAAACAGCAAAGAATAGCAATGCAAGACCTCTTGCTAAAATAACCGGATACGCAACAGGTGGAATGGCACCGGAATGGGTAATGATGGCTCCTTTAGAAGCAATAAAGAGATTGTTGCGGAAGACTGGAATGAAAACAACAGATTTTGATCTATTTGAAATAAACGAGGCTTTCTCAGCTGCGGCGGTTGCGTTAATCAAAGAGCTTAAGCTGTCTATAGACAGAGTTAATGTCAACGGCGGTGCAGTAGCATTAGGTCATCCTATAGGGTGTTCCGGGGCGCGTCTTTTAACTACAATTATTTATGCGCTAAAAGACAGGGGAATGAAAAAAGGATTGGTTGCCCTATGTCTGGGCGGGGGCAATGCGGTTGCTATGAGTGTAGAATTATGGTAAATATATCTAAGTTAACTAGAAAAAGACTGGGCGAATTACTTATTAACGAAGGTTTGATTACCAACGAACAACTCCAGGAGGCTCTTAAAGAACAGCAAAAAGTGGGAGGATTAGTGGGCGAGGTTTTAATAAAACTCGGTTATGTTACGGAACTTGACATCGCAGCGGCGCTTTCAACCCAATTTGGATTGCCTTATATCAATGCCACAAACTACTCTATCACTAAAGAAGTATTTAGTCTTCTGCCCAAAGATTTTTTACTTCAAAACGAACTCATTCCGCTCGATAAAATTGGTGATATCGTTACTATTGCTGTTTCGGGAACGTTGAGCGAGAAAGTTTTTGAAGAAATAGAAAAAAAAACCGGGTGCCAGATATTCGTGTTTGTAAGCACTGCTTCGCAAATAAAACAAGCAATACAAGCCCAAAAATAATAAGTAGTCTATGGGAGCAAATCTTGATAAAAGGATAATCGTCATTCTTCAAAAGCGAGGACTAGTTACCGCTGATCAGAATAAAGAGGTGATTAAAAAGAGCGAAACCGACAAAATATCTTATGTTGAAGCGCTTGTCAAAAATAATGTATTAACTGAAGAAAAAGTATTGGCCGCTTTGGCTTTAGAAACAAACATTCCCCCAGTCGATGTCAGTAAGGTTCAGCCCGATGATTCCATCATACAAACTTTTTCCCAGGAAAAGATAAAGTCATATGGCATTTTGCCGGTTACTAAAATTAACAATATCATGACCGTAGTAATTGCCGACCCATTTGACCTGATGAAAATAGATGAGCTTAAAATTGTTTTGGGCAGCGAGTTGAGGCTGGTGATTTCAACTGAGCACGCTATTATGGAAAATATCCACAGGATTTACAATCCGGGCGAAAAAGAGATGGAAAAGGCCATGGAAAAAACAATCACCGATGATATAGAATTAACTAAATTTGATATAGGAGAAAATGTTGATATAGCAGAATTAACGCTGGCGGGCGAAGATGCGCCAATTGTCAAATTTGTAAATATGATCATTTATAAAGCACTTGAAGAAGGGGCCAGCGATATTCACGTTGAACCTTATGAAAAAAAGATTGTCGTTCGTTACCGTAAAGATGGGGTGTTGCATGAGGTTATGGCGCCTCCAAAAAAAATCTTTAATGCTATTATTTCTAGAATCAAAATTATGACCTCGCTGGACATAGCCGAGCGCCGTATTCCGCAGGACGGAAAATTTCAAATCAAGTATGAAGGTCGGCAGATTGATTTCCGTGTTTCAACACTGCCCACAATTTTTGGAGAAAAGGTAGTTATGAGGGTGTTGGACTCTTCAAGCATCACCATGGGGTTAGATATTTTGGGGTTTGAGCCTGAGGCATTGGCGGCTTTTAAAAGAGCGGTTAATGCTCCCTATGGTTTAATGCTTGTTACCGGACCAACCGGAAGCGGTAAATCTACGACGCTTTATTCGGCACTCAAGGAAATCATGGCCCCAGAAGATAATATCATGACTGTGGAAGACCCGGTAGAATATCAACTGGAAGGTGTTGGACAAATACCGGTTAACCCCAAAAGAGGATTTACATTTGCGATAGCGTTGCGTTCCATTCTTAGGCAGGATCCCAATAAAATCATGGTTGGTGAAATCAGAGACGGCGAAACTGCCGGTATCGCGGTTAAAGCTGCCATGACCGGTCATCTGGTTTTGAGCACACTCCACACAAATGATGCAGCATCGTCTATATCACGTCTTATTGATATGGGTGTAGACCCATTTCTTGTATCTTCCGCCGTACTTCTGATTGCGGCACAAAGATTGGCCAGGAAACTTTGCCAGAATTGTAAAAAACCGTATGACGAACTCCCACCGATCGAAAGATTGGTAGCTATCGGATTTAAACCAGAGGAATGTAAAAATCTGGTGCTTTATAAGGCGGTAGGATGTCCCAAATGCAATGAGGGCTATAAAGGAAGATTTGCTTTTCTTGAGGCCCTTGAGGCCGATGACGAAATGAGAAAAATGATTATTAAAAATGCACCAGTGTTGGATATTAAAGAGTATGCAATTAAAAATAAAAGTATGGTAACTTTAAGACGATGCGGCCTTATGAACGTAATGCGTGGGAAAACAACCATTGAAGAAGTTTTGAGAATGACCGAGTTATAATTTAACCATGATAACAGCCACTGACAAAAGAATAAACAGCATTCTTCTGAAAAATAAAGCTATTAATCAGGAGAAGTCAGACGAGCTAATAGGAATAGCAGCTAAGGAAAACCGGCCTTTTATTGAAGTGGTACTGGATAAAAAAGCTGTGGACGAACAGATTTTACTCAGTTTAATTTCTGACACTGTTAAATTGCCGCCGATCGCGATAGAGAAAGTTACGCCAGACGAAAAATCCTTGGAAATAATACCAGAAGATAAGGCCGCATATTACAATATTCTGCCAATTTCTAAAATATCAAATATTCTAACTATTGCCATTACTGATCCGTTTGATGTTTTTAAACTGGACGATATTCGATTGAGAACACAATGTGAATTACGGTTTGTACTAACTCTCGAAAGGTATCTGCGGAGTGCGATAAAAAAATTCTATCATTCTGACGACGAAAAGATGACAGAGATAATGGATGACGTTACAGGCGGTCCGGAGCTGGAATTAAGCGAAGCTGAAGCCGAGCTTGACGAAAATGTCGACCTTTCCCAGATTAGCGACGAGGCTGGAGAGAGCCCGGTTATTAAGTTAGTTAATATGCTAATTTTTAAGGCGTTGCACGAAGGCGCTAGTGATATTCATATTGAGCCATATGAGAAAAAGGTAAGGGTAAGAATAAGGTGCGATGGTAAACTCAAAGAGATATTTTTCCCCCCCAAAAGATTGCATAATGCTATTGCATCAAGAATAAAAATAATGGCAGCGCTTGATATCTCGGAAAGAAGAATGCCTCAGGACGGCAAATTCCAGATTAAAATAGAGGGACGACGCATAGACTTCCGCGTCGGAATTACGCCGACGGTTCACGGTGAACGAATTGTTATGCGTTTATTAGATTCATCAAGCTTAAATGTTTCTCTTGATGATCTTGGGTTTGAAGAAAATGCGCTTAAAGTATTCAAGAAGGCGATAAATTCTTCTTATGGAATGGTTTTGATTTCCGGACCGACCGGTTCAGGTAAGACAACAACTCTTTATTGCGCCATAAAAGAATGCTTTGATCCAGAGGAAAACCTGATAACGGTAGAAGACCCGGTTGAATACCAGTTGCCAGGAATAATCCAGGTTTCGGTTAACCCTAAACAGGGAATGACTTTTGCCGCCGCGTTGCGTTCGATTCTCAGGCAGGATCCTGATGTCATAATGATTGGCGAAATGCGTGATTTAGAAACAGCCGACATCGGAATTAAAGCCGCCATCACAGGGCATCTTGTTTTCAGCACGCTTCACACAAATGATGCGGTTTCTACGGTTTCTCGCTTGGTAGATATGGGTATTGATCCTTTTATGATTTCATCAGCTGTGCTTATGGTTGCCAATCAACGGCTTATCCGAAAAATTTGCCCTCAATGTAAAGCACCTATTCCAGCCGATGAAATGCCGCCGCCAGAAAGATTAATCGTGGCTGGATTTAAGCCGGAAGACTTAAAAAATCTGACGTTATATCGAGCAAAAGGTTGCTCCAGATGTTTTGAAGGATATAAAGGCCGGGCCGCCATATATGAAGTATTAGAGATTACGGATGAAGTGAGACGAATGATGATAAAAGGATCCTCTGTTATGGAAATCCGCGATTATGCCATAGAAAAATGCGGATTAGTTACTGTAAGGCGAGGCGGCGTACTTAAAGCCATACGTGGGGAAACAACAATTGAAGAGGTCTTAAAAGTTACTTAATAATAGGAGATAAACTTATGCCCCAATTTAAATATTCAGCTAAAAAGCCCGATGGAAAAACAACCGCTGGGAATGTTACGGCGACAAATATAGCAGAAGCCACCGCTAACCTGAAAAAACAGGGATTGACGATAATGAGTATTTCCCAAACTAAAGTTTCGGGGGGAAAGAGCTTTTTTTATTCTTTGTTGCACCCGACTCCGGCAAAGCGCGCCTCGACGGAAGAATTGGTTATTTTTACCAGACAGCTCGCAACAATGATTTCTGCTGGCATTCCGTTGCTGGAAAGCTTGGAAGTTTTGCAGGAACAAGCCGATAGCCCGGGACTAAAGCTGGTTCTAGGAGAAGTGGTAGAAAAAGTTAGAGGCGGTTCGGATTTCTCAGCCGCGCTTGCTGAATATCCCAAGGTATTCTATAAAATTTATGTAAGTATGATTAAGGCAGGCGAGGCAGGCGGACAGCTCGACAGTATTTTGAGCCGGCTTGCTGAATATATGGAATCATCTCAAAAACTGAAACGAGAGATTAAATCGGCTATGACCTACCGATAATTTCCTTAAGCATGATTGTTTTGGTCGTAGTAGGGCTTCTGGTCGGTATTATCCCTAAATTCAAGCAGATTTTCGAAAGTATGGGTATTACCATGCCATTGCCCACCCAAATTCTTTTGGGAATAAGCACAGCTATGCGGGAGTCTTTTCTTTTTATCTTTCTTGGCATCGTTGTAATAGTCGTCGCCATAATACTGGCTTTAAAAACAAAAAAAGGCCAATATGTCTATGACTGGGGAACATTAAAAATCCCGGTTATGGGGGAATTATTCAAGAAAGTTGCCATATCGCGCTTTGCCCGGACGTTTTCAACGCTTATTAAAAGCGGGGTTCCTATTCTTGGAGCGTTAGAAATCGTAGCCGCTACTTCTGGGAACATCATTCTTGAAGAGGCGATAAATAATGCCAGGCAGAGCGTTCAGAAAGGTGAATCGCTGAGTGAACCGTTAAGCCGCAGCCCTATTTTTCCTCCGATGGTTACCAGAATGATAGGCATTGGGGAAAAATCAGGCGCGCTGGAAGCTCTTCTTGAAAAGATTGCAGAATTTTACGATCAGCAGGTTGAAACCCTTGTTGATTCTCTCACCTCATTAATTGAACCGCTAATGATTGGTATAATGGGTGCTATTGTTGGCGCTGTTGTTATTGCTATCCTTATGCCCATATTTGAAATTCAGAAACAGGTTATGGGCAAGAAAAAATAAGGCATGTTACGCGACCGCCTAAAATGGTTTTTGTTTTACCGGCTCATCATAGCTATCCTGGGTTTGGTCGCAATTTTGATATACCATCTGGGCCAGCAGGCTTCTTCCCAATCTCTTCTGCCGCCTAAATTCCCGCCACACGTGCTTGGCGCTTATTTAACCCTTATTTTTACCTGCCTTATTAATGTAATATATATTTTGTTAATAAAATACCTGTCGCCCGTGTCCGCTATTCAGGAGGGACAGAAAATTTCCGAACAAGAAAACGCCTCCCTTAGAAAGCTTGCTTTGCTTCAAATAGGAATTGATATTATTATAGAAACTCTGCTGGCTTATTTCACTGGGGGGTCGGGGAGCATATTTGTAAGTCTTTATTTCGCCTCGATTCTGGCCGCTAATATATTAGTAACACCCAGGATGGGGTTATTTTTCGCGTCTGTTTCGAGCACTCTTTTAGCCATAGTTACAATATTATATTCATTAAGCGCCGCAGGGCGGTTCACGCTTCCTTTATTGCCTCCAGAATTTGTCAAAACATCGGCTCAGGGATTTAGATTCCTTTTGCCATACCTATTCTTTTTTGTTCTTATTCTGCATTTTGTGGCTTTTGCGGCAGGCCGGCTGGTTAACGAATTGACTATGGAAAGACAGCTCAGAAGTGAGCTAAAAAGACGCACTGAAATGCTGGAGGTGTTAAAAGAAATGAGTATTGGCATTGCCCATGAATTACGCAATCCGCTAACCGCAATCAGGGGGGCCGTTCAGAGCCTCTCCCAAAAAAAAACGCTTCCTATTTCTGATCAAATTGCACAGCAAAATTCTCAAAATATTCCAAAACGAAGCGCCACCTGGATAGATGAGCAGAAACTGATTAATACTATTCTTAAAGAAACAGACCGACTTAATAGAATCATCAGTGACTTTCTGGATTTTACCCGGGAGCGCCCGGTATTGACCCAGAATGTAAACTTAACCGAAATAATACAGGACGTGGTTATGCTTATTAACCAGGACCCGAAATCCCAGGGTAATAAAACAGGCGATTTGTTTAATATTGGTGTTGATGCCGAGGCTAACATTTATTGCAAAGTAGATCCGGAACAAATAAAACAGGTTTTGTACAACCTGATTTACAATGCGGTTGAGGCCAGTTCGCCCGGGAGTAAAATTACAGTCAAGGTTTATTCCATGAATACGGGAGTTCGGACTATTCGGAGTAATCAGAATCGCATAGCTATAGAAGTCATAGATTACGGCAGAGGAATTCCGACTGAAAACATAAAGAAAATCTTTGAACCATTTTTTACCACCAAGCCTCAGGGAGTGGGGCTTGGTTTGGCAATAGCTCACCGAATTGTTAAGGCTCATAACGGCGAGATAACCGTGGAAAGTGGCGTATCAAAAGGTTCTAAATTTACCGTGCTTCTGCCGATGAATTAAAAATTTAACGCGAATAATGCGTAAGCCGGCAATAAAAAGTATTTTGATTTATCTTGACAAGCAGGACGATTATGATAGTTATGGTTGATTGCTATTACTATGAATAATCTAAAAGCACCGCAACCGCAACAAACACCTAACAGACCAGCTACAGGAACGGCAAATAGAGCAGGTATGCAACCTGGACCGGTTCTAAGGGCCACGGCTATTCCTGCGCCAAGAGTTGCTTCGCCTCAAGTATCAAGAACGCCTGGAATTCAACAACCGGCATCGCAGAGAAGGCCGGCCGCTCCTATCGCGCCTACTGTCAGGCCGGCAATGCCGCTCCCGCCTTTTACCGTAAGCAATGCGGTGACAAGAAGAATGCCGGCTCAGCCGCCACCGTTAGCGCCTACTATAAAAATGGCGCCAAGGCCCGCGCCGCAGATGGCCCCTGCGGTCAGAATGCCGCCGCCTCCGCCGCCCCTAACGGCCAGCAATGTGATCAATAAAAGAGGGTCATCTGTTTTATCTCCGCCGCCAAATCCGAGAAGAGCGGTTGCCGCTAACCCAACTGCATTAAGAAGCCCGTTTAAACAACCGGGCGCTTCCAGAATAGCTCAGCAGATTCAGCAGGAGGAAGACGTATACGAAGAGGAAGCAGGCAATAAACCCAGAGCCGAGAAAAAGGATTATACAATACAAATCGCCGCCGGAGTCGGAGCGTTAATAGTAATCGGAGCGCTCTGGCTGCTTTTAAGCGGAAAGGCCGAAAAAAGGATGAACATAATGATAGGAGAAGCCAATGAGGTTTTGGAAAAAGCGCAAAAGCAGGTAAAAAATAACGAATTCGAAAAAGCCCAGAGCACCTATAAAGACTTTCTCAGTAATTCCCGCTTCAGGGATTTTCCAGACAAGGAAAGGGATAAAGTAAAAGGAGCCCTAAGCAAAATCCAGAGCAGGATGGAGAAAGAAGAAGAGGCCCAGCGTAAATTGGAGCCCATCCTTGCCAAATCCAAAAATGCCGATAAGGAGCAATTCCCGGATATAATCGAGGAGTTAATAGGATTTATTAAAGATTACGGGGAAACTACTTTTGCCCAAAAAGCGAACGAAGAGGTTTCGCTCTTAAGGCAAAAAAAATCCGAAGAGAAAAAGGCAAACGCCAACGAGCTATTTGCTAAAGTCCGGATTGAGGCCGATGAATTATACAACAAAGGAGATATGAACGGCGCGCTGGAAAAATACCGGGCGTTTGCAAAAGAATATCCCGATATGGCAGGGCCGCTTAAGAATAAGATTAATAGCGAGATGAAAGCCATCAAGAAGGAGATGGATAAGAAAAAATGAAAAATAAAATGTTCCCGAAGGGATTGCGTAGCACACTTTTTCCGAAAAAGTTCACTAAATCGCAAAATAAAATGAACTTTTTCTCCTATCTTACGTTTAATATAATCAGGGGAAGCGAATTCCTCCTTGATAACAAATAGATAAAGGAGGTGTATATGAGGCAGAATTATGAACAAGAAGTAGAAGTCCAAGAAGACTCAATCGCCGCCCGGCTGCTGGACGAGAAAATGGATATCGGGCTATGGCTCCAGGATACGGTGCTGAAAATGGCGCCGATGTGGTTGGCCTCGATAGCTTTCCATGTATTTATCATTCTGGTTCTTTCCACTATTTCCACCGGCCCGGGGAGGAAAGTAGACGATTCAATTACAGTCGTTGATCTGGACAAGAAAATCCCGCCCCCGGTAGAAGAAATAAAAGAAGAATTCAAGGAAGAAGATATACAAAAAGAAACCGAGGAAGAAGAAATCCTCAAGCCCGAAACAGAAGTCGATGACGCTGAAGACACCGACAAGGATTTAACGCCTTCGCCCTTGAAAGGCAAGGGCGTATATGACAGTATCGGCATCGGCGGCGGCCTGGGCGGCGGCGGCGGCCGGCGCGGCGGGCGCAGGAAAAAAGCTCCGGCGCAGACCGAAGACGCCGTGCTTGCCGGGCTCATCTGGCTGGCCAAGCACCAGAATCCGGACGGTTCCTGGGGCGCCAAGAGGTTTATGAACCAGTGCAAGGGCGCGCGTTGCAGCGGGCCGGGCGAGGAAGAATTTGATATCGGCCTGACCAGCGTGTCTCTCCTGGCATTCACCGGCGCCGGTTATTCCCCATCTTCCAAGGACGAATACGAGGGTATCTGTTTCGGCGTCGTTGTCAAGAAGGCGGCTAATTTCTTGGTCGGGATCCAGGATTCCCAGGGCGTTTACGGCGGGGTAAAATCTGGGAAATTCATATATAATCAGGCTATCGCTTCCTATGCCGTTGCCGACCTTTACGGCTTGATTAAAGACAGCCCCAGCGGCGTAATATTCCAGGATGCCGCCCAGAAAGGCATCGATTACCTTATCAGCATCCAAAACCCGGGCAAGGCCTGGCGTTACCAGCCCAAAGATGGTCAGAGTGACACCTCGGTTTCCGGCTGGGCGGCTATGGCCATCAAATCAGCCCAGCTTGCCGAACTCAAGGTTGATTATACCGTTTTTAACAACGTTAAATCGTTCTACGATGATGTGACCAACCAGTCGGACGGAGTAGTCGGCTACACCGAGCTAGGCAGCGTGGCCGTGAAAGCTAACGAACACGACCCGAAAATACAACCTTCAATGACGGCCATCGGCATCATGGTCAGGGTATTCATCGATAAAAGCGTCAAAGACCCGATTATCAAAAAGGGCGTAGACCGGATTCTCCAGGACTTGCCGACCTGGAACCCGTCGAAACTTGGGGAAATAGATTATTACTACTGGTTTTACGCTTCATATTGCCTGAACCAATTTGACGGCCCGGACGGCCCGTGCTGGAAGAAATGGAACGAGCGGATGAAAGAAGTCCTTGTTAAAAACCAGCATCCCAAAACGGACGGTTGCGCCTGGGGTTCCTGGGACCCGATTGACCGCTGGGGAGAAGAAGGCAGCCGGGTATATTCAACGGCGATTAACTGCCTGACCCTGGAGGTTTATTACAGGCTGGGCATAACAAGGTTGAAATAATACCTGAGGATAGGAAGCCGTATTCGGCCTCCCGTTGGGGATAAGGGCGCTCTGGCGTTTCGGCGCCACCTCCCCTTTAGGGGGAGAAGTAATCTTCCGGTTTTTACCTCCAATCATGAAAACAATCTACCTGGACCATTCAGCTACTACCAGAGTTCATTCCTCGGTTGTTGAAGCCATGAATCCGTACTGGGAATCCAATTACGGGAATCCGTCATCGCTTCACCACAAAGGGCGCCAGGCGCGCGAGGCTGTGGAAAAATCCCGCCAGGATATCGCCCGCCTGATTAACGCCGACCCCAAAGAAATTATCTTTACCAGCGGCGGAACCGAAGCCGACAACCTGGCCATATTCGGCGTAGTCAACGCCCAGCAACCCAAAGGCAAGCACATCATCACCTCGCAGATAGAACACCACGCGGTGCTCAATGCCTGCACCCTGCTGTCAAAGCAGGGCTACGAAGTAACTTTCCTGCCGGTTGACAAACAGGGTCTGGTCAACCCGGCTGAACTGGGAAAGGCCGTCCGCGCTGATACCATACTTATCACCATAATGCATGCAAACAACGAAATAGGCGCGGTACAGCCTATCGATGAAATAGCCGGCATCGCCGCCCGAAAAGGCGTTACATTCCACACCGACGCGGTTCAGTCCATGGGCAAAATCAGGATTGACCTGGCCAAACTGCCCGTGTCTCTTCTGAGCTTTTCAGGCCATAAAATCTACGGCCCCAAAGGCGTAGGCGTTCTGTATATTCGCAAAGGCACCAGGATAACTCCGCTCCAGCTGGGCGGGCACCACGAGTTCAACCGCCGGGCCGGCACGGAAAACGTAGCCGGCATTGTCGGCATCAGCCGGGCCATGGAATTAGTCCACAACGGTCTTGAAGCCGAGGCCAAAAGGATAGCCGGCCTGCGTGATTACCTTGAGAAAGAAATAACCACGCGCATACCAGATATTCAGATTAACGGCCACCGGACAAAACGTCTGCCTAATATGCTTAACATTACGTTTAAATACGTCGAAGGCGAAGGCATCATCCTGAATCTTGACAGTTCCGGCATCTGCGTCTCATCCGGCTCGGCCTGCACCTCGGAGAGCCTGGAGCCGTCGCACGTCCTTTCGGCGATGTCCGTGCCGGCCGAATTCGCCCACGGGTCCATCAGGTTTTCGCTGGGTATGGAAAACACCAAAGATGAACTGGACTTTACGCTTGATTGCCTGATTAAAACCGTCCAACGGCTCAGGGAGATGTCGCCGCTGTATAAAAAGAGATAAAGTATGCACGATGTGATAATCATCGGTGGTGGGCCGGCCGGCCTGACCGCCGGTTTATATGCCTGCCGGGCCGGGTGCAAAGCCGCGCTAATAGAGCCAACCGCCCCAGGCGGGATGATTATTAATACCGACCATATCGAAAATTACCCCGGCTTTCCGGATGGCATCAATGGCTTCGAATTAGCCCAGCTTATCGAAAAACAAGCCGTTAAGTTCGGGCTCGAAATCATCAACGCCCGGGCCGGGAGGATAAACGTCCATGAGCTTGGATTTACCGTAACCCCAAAGGACAGCCCGGAAACCGCAGCCGAAGCCAAATCCGTCATCATCGCCAGCGGCACCACGCCCCGGGCGCTCAAGGTGCCCGGCCATGATATATTCATGGGCAAAGGCGTTTCCTACTGCGGCACCTGCGACGGGCCTCTGTTCAAAAATAAAAGGGTCGCCGTGGCCGGCGGCGGCAACTCGGCCATTGAAGAAGCCCTGTTCCTGACCCGGTTCGCTGCTGAGGTTATCGTCATCCACCGCCGGGACCAACTCCGCGCCGCGGATATCCTCAAGAAACGGGCTTTTGCCAACCCCAGAATAAAATTTATCTACAACGCCGTGGTTGCCGCCATCAACGGCCAGAAAAAAATAGAGTCAGTAACGCTGGCGCCCGCACCGGGCAAACAGATACAAACATTAGTTCCGGTTGCGAACGGCAATCTGGCTGTGGACGGGATTTTTATATTCATCGGCACTACGCCCAATACCGGATGCGTGCCGGATTCGGTCCGGACCGACAGCGATGGCTACATCATTACCGATGTTGAGATGAAAACCTCGCAACCCGGCATCTTTGCGGCCGGCGATGTCCGGAGCCAGTCCTTCCGCCAGGTAGTCACCGCCTGCGGCGACGGCGCCCGGGCCGCCTTCTCGGCTCAGCACTACCTGGAAAATCTCTAATCCGGCTGGCAACTCGGGGCATTACCCGTCCCAACGAACTATCCCCCTCGTTGCTAACAGCCTCTAAAGTCTTGACTGAACCGCGCGACTTTGCTAAATTCCGTTCCTATGAAACTTCCCCAAGGTGATTGGAGCGTTGTTTTCCGCCAGGCGCCTGACCTCTGGGTTACCGTCCTGGTCATTATCCCGGCTGTTTTAGCGGCCACTTACCTGATTTACCGCCGGGAAAATACCGGCTATTTCACGCGCTTCTTCCTGCTCCTCTTGCGGGCCGCGCTTTTCTTTATTCTTATCCTGATTCTTTACCAGCCGGTTATGACCGCCGACCGCACCTTCCGGCGCGAGACCAGCCTGCCCATCCTCATAGACGACTCGCTCAGTATGGGTTTCAGCGGGCCGGGCAAATCCGGCGGAAAACAGCCCTCGCGCATCAACGCCGTTGAAAACGCCCTGCTCAAGCCGGATGATAAGGACAAAACCAAGCCGCCCGAAATCATCCGCGCGCTGGCCGAGAACTACAAAGTCCGGTTCTATACCTTCAACAAAAGCATCACCCAGTTGCCGGCCGACGCCAAGCCGGGATTAGAGGCCCGGGGCGACGGCACCGCTATCGGCAACGCACTGCTCGACGTGCTCAAGGATATCAACGGCCATATCACCGGCATTGTCCTGGTTTCAGACGGCCAGAGCAACACCGGCCTTGACCCGCTTGAAGCCGCCAAGATTCTCAAAGACCGCGGAACCGAATGCCCGATTTACACCGTCGCGCCGATCCGGCCGGAACCGATAAAGGACATCGAATTGACCGACCTCAAGGCTCCTTCCGTGGCCATTGCCGGTGATTTTATCTCCTTCGAATTCTCCGTCCGGGCGTCCGGTTTTGAGAAAGGCGAAAATATCAATGTCGCCCTGTCCGAATCAATACTTGATACGGCCGGCAGCTCCAACGAAACCGGCCCAATCGTCGCCCAGCAATCCGTGCCCATCCCGGCATCCGACAACAAGATTGCCGCCGCCATCAAATACAAGCCCAACTGCCCCGGCCGGTATGTCTACACGCTTAAAATCCCGGTCCAGGACGGCGAAATAGTCGCCGAAAATAATACCCTCACCCGCTACATCAACGTCATTGACAACACCATCAAAGTGCTTTATGTGGAGACCTACCCGCGCTGGGAATACCGCCGGCTCAAGAACGCCCTTATCCGCGACCGGACCATGAAAGCCGCCGTGCTGTTGCTGGACGCCGACCCGGAGTTCCCGCAGGAATCATCGCCCGGCGTGTCGCCGGTATTCGAGTTCCCCCGGACCAAGAAAGAGCTCTTTGATTACGACGCCATCATCTGGGGCGACGTCGACCCGATGCGGCTGGATGAAAACCAGGCCGCGGCCAGCCAGATAGTCGACAACATTAAAACATTCATCGATGAAATGAGCGGCGGCATCGCCTTCATCGCCGGAACTAAATATAATCCCGACTTGTTCCGGGGCACCTTTATGACCGAGCTCCTGCCCGTCAACCTTGAAGACCAGCCGTATTCCATCAGCGCGCTTATGAACGAAGACGAAGGCATCAAAGATGCTTTCAAGATGAAACTCACGGCCGAAGGCAAAGCCGAATCCTTGATGCGGTTGGACGAGAACGCCGTGACCAACCAGAAGCTCTGGGAAGACGCGGACGGACTGCCCGGAATGGTCTGGTTCTTCCCGGCCAAAAAGGCCAAGCCCGGCGCCCGGGTCCTGGCCGTCCATCCCCTGAACAAAAACAAGTTCGGCGAACGGCCCATTATCGCCGTCCAGAACTACGGCAAAGGCCGGGTATTCTTCAGCGCCGTCGATGAAACCTGGCGCTGGTGCCTGTTCTCCGGCGACAAATATTTCTATGCCTTCTGGAGCAACGCCCTGCGCTACCTCAGGGGCAGCCAGATTACCGGCGACAAGCATTACCAGCTGGCTACCGACCGGCCCGAATACATACCGGGCGACAAAGTCCGCATCTTCGCCCGCGTCTATGACCCGGACTACAACCCCCTAGCCGCCTCGTCTTACCCGGTCAGCCTGATATTGCCTCCGGCCAAGGACAACGCGCCCAACCGGACCGAACTGGCGCTGTCTCCGGGCAACAAATTAGGTTCATACGAAGGCATCTATATCCCGGTCGCCGCCGGCAACTATTACCTGGAAACCGGCGCCAAAGGCAACCCCACCACCATATCATTCAGCGTCAGGCCGCCTTACCGCGAATACGAAAACCCCGGCCTGAACACCGGGCTCCTCCGCTCGCTGGCCGAAACCAGCAAAGGCGAATTCCTTTACCTGGACGAGTTCGGCACGCTGGCCCAAAAAATAAAACCGTCCGCCGACATCCTTTACACCGAGACCACCGAAAAAGACCTCTGGGACAGCCCGCTGGTCTTCCTGGCATTCTTGTTGGTAATCACCGCCGAATGGATAATCCGCAAGCTGGTCCGTTTGATATGAAGAAAATATTTACCACTGTTCTTTTCGCCCTCGGCCTACTCTGTGCTCCCGCGTATTTCTGCTGGATGGCCAAAGTCTGCGCCGCCCCGGACCCTGACGCATCGGACCCGCGCGCAACGCCCCGGGCGCACGTCCGCCTCAACGACGAAGCCGCCGCGCTCCTGGCCCAGGCCGCCAATTCCGCCGAATCAGCCAACTGGGTCCAGACTGCCATGCTCTACCAAAAGGTGCTGGAACAATACGGCGAATACGTCGTTCCGGTGATTGACGGCGAAACCGTTTACAAAGGTGCCCGTTACGCTGCCCTGGAAGGCCTGCGCGATATGCCCCCGGCCGGGCGCAAGACATACCGCCAGATGTTCGACCTGCAGGCCAAAGCGCTCTTCGAAACCTGGCTGGGCAAATCAGAAATCATAAATCAGAAATCAGAAATCATCGACCGGTATCTCTTCTCGACCTACGGCGAAAAAGCCCTGGTTATCCTCAGCTCCTACTGTCTGGAACGGGCCGATATCGGCAAAGCCGAGAGATACCTCAACCAGGCGCTATGGCTCTACGGCAACGGCCCTTACCCCGAGCCGCTCAGGGTCAATATAGATTTGTTGGCAAAACTCAAAACGGCATCGGCTGTTAACGCCGGCGCGCAGGCGCGCAGCTTCGATAATAACTGGACGTCTTACTGCGGCAACAGCACCCGCAACCGGTCCGCCCTCGGCATCCTGCCGTCCGGCGCGTTGCCGCCGCCTATCGGAACCTTCCCGGGCAACAACGACCCCAACCGGCTGATTCCGCCCGTGCCCGCGCCTAATCCCAGCATCTACAACCCATACTACCGGACGCCGGTTTATAACATCGCCACTTATCTGCCCTATTTCCCCGTCCTGGTTGGGAATATGATTTTCCTGTCCGACGGCTCGGTCGTATACGCCTTTGACATAAGCAAACAACCGTCTCCCGCTATGCTTGGCCAATCAACCAGGCCGATAAGCCCGGCCGGCGATAATGCCCCGGCCAGCCGGATACCCGCGCTGGCCACCGCCTGGAGATTCGAAATCCCCCGTCCCCAGGACGTCCAGGCCGTATTGGAAGAACGCGTCATCTGCACCGTGACCGTCGGCGACAACAAGCTCTACGCCCCGCTGATTACCTCCTATGAAGAGCCCGAAACCCAGCTCTGGGGCCTGCCTGTCAAATACCCGTTCCCCAACCGGACTATGTTCTGCTTCGACGCGGTAACCGGCAAGGCCGTCTGGGACTCCAGGCAACTGGTCAAAGTCTCATTCAGCGTCGCCCCGGCCGCCGAAAATGGCATGCTCTACGTCGGCGGCATAAAGGTGCCCAAGCAGACCGACCTGCCCGAGCACCACGTCTATTGCCTGGACGCCGCCACTGGCGCCGTCATCTGGGAAACATTCATCGCCTCCGGCATGCTCGAAACCAACCTCTTCAACAACTCCAGCCGCGAGCCCGTCGGCTCGCCCGTAACCATAGACGGCGAAACTCTCTACTACTGCGCCAACATCGGCGTGGTCGCCGCCCTGAACAAATACGACGGCGCCATAAAATGGGTCAGCTACTACGAGCAACGCAATATCCCGCCCGTTCGGCAGGACTACACCCCGACGCATTTATCACTGGACTGGATAAACAACCCGGTTATCGCCGGCAACGGCAGCGTTTACGCCGCGCCCCTGGATTCGTCTTACCTGATATGCCTGTCCGCGCAGGACGGCCGCGCATCCTGGCGCTGGAACGACGAAGAAATCGGCAGAACCCGCTACATCATCGGCGCCAAGGGTAATCAGCTGGTCGTTTCCGGCAGCGCCGCCGCGGCCTGCCTCAGCCTCGACAAACAGGGCAAACGCGACTGGGTCATAACCAGCCAGCCGTTCCGCGGCAGAGGCCTGATAGCCGACGACCGTGTATATATCCCCACCTTTAATGGCGTGCTCGAGGTCAGCTTAAAGAGCGGTAAAATCATAAACACCGCCCAATGGTCCAACCCCTTCCAGGAATGCGGGAATCTCGTCCTGACGCCCGGCCTGATATTAAGCGCCACGCACGGGAAACTCAACGTCTTCAAACTGCCGCCGGCCGGTACGAAATAAGCCGTTTAGGGATTTTCTTGCCCGCCCGTGCCGGAATGATACGCTGACCTCGGGGAACACAGTGGCGCGGCGGCGACGGAACTTTTCTTGGAGATGCTATTATGAACAACAGGTACTTTTTATCGGTTATCATTGCCGGCCTGGCATCCGGCCTGGTTGGCTGCGCCAGCGAGCCGCCGCTTGATGTGGAAAAGATAAACGCGGAGTATGAAGCATTCTTAAAAGCAACCCAGGAAGCAAAAGATAAAGCCAATGATGACGCCGAGGCCGCGGAGCCGGACCAAACAACGGCAACGGCGGCGGCGCTCCCTGCCGATGCCGAAACCTGCAGTTATTACGGGTCTCTGGCCGCCAATAACGGCAACCTGGACAACTCCATCAGGTATTTCGACGAGGCCATCAGGCTTAAGCCCGATTATTCCGACGCCTATATCGGGCGCGGGCTCACCTACAGCCTGGAAAATGACCCCGACAAATCAATGGCCGATTTCAACGAAGCGGTCAGGCTTGCCCCCAAAGACGAAGACGCGTATTTCTACCGCGGCCTGGGCTATTCAGCCAGTGGCGAATCAGACCCGGCCATAGCGGACTTAAGCAAAGCCATCCGCCTGAATCCCCAATATGCCGACGCCTATATGAACCGGGGAATAGTCTATGACTCCCAGGGCAAATTAGACCCGGCCATAATGGATTATTCCAAAACCATCGAATTGATTAACCTGGCGGATAAATTAGCGGCCGAGGCAAATAAACAGAATAATGCATATAGCCCGCCGCCGCCCCCGCCGCTTCCTCCCACCATCAAAGAAGCAAAAGAAGCGCTGGCCACCAAACTGGGAGTAAACCCCGAGCAATTAAAAGACAAATTATCAACCGCATTGGGATTAGACCCCAAGCAAGTCAAGGAATTCGAGGCCGGCGGCAACAGCCCGGCTAAACAGGAAATCGCAAGTTGGACGATTCCGACAAGCAAAAAGGAACTCAAGCAACTGGCGCTAGCCAGCGTAAATGCCGCCGTCAACCGCAGCATAAAAAGGGCCAGAGCCCGCATCAACAAGATAAAAAAGAAGCTTCTAAAATGGCTGGAAGGGCCGCCGCCGCCCCAGGACAATGTCAAAGTAACCGTAAAACCGGCCGGGGTCCATTTCCGGCTGGGCTCTGCTTACGCCCGGAAGAGCGAAATCAACGGCGCGCTGGCGAATTATAATGCCGCCATCAAACTGGACGGCTGGTATGCCCAGGCATATTACCAGCGGGCCGTTGTTTATTCGGCAGTGCAAGAATACACCTCGGCCATATTAGACGGCTGGCAATTCCTGGCCCTCGTGCCCAACGACCCGCAGGCCGCCCAGATGCAACAATGGATAAAAGAATGGGAAACCAAGCTCGCCGAGAAGGAAAAGCAGGGCGGCGCCAAGTAGCCGCCCCAATTCATAATTCATAACTCATAACTTATAACTCATGCTTATTCTATGTAACCTTTCAACCACACATTGGCAGAACAAAATTGAGAGTTTTTGTTAATAATCACCCTCACCTGTCTTGCCAAATCCGTAGCTACGACACACTCCTTGTAAAGATTGTTGTTCATATTGGCCAGGTTTTGCCAAATAAAATGCACCGTTGACGAACCCCAGTCCGTTCCGGCACGCCGGCTCTTAGTGGCAGTCGGAGTATACGACATAGAGCTACCGCCTCCCTTTTGGTATTGGGGACACATCCCATCACCCCAAACCCTCTATTCACCTGCTTCTTAAGGCGCTGTTTTCCTTAAATCAATCTTCTGTTGCCCCTATGGCCGGCGATGATGGTATTTTCGCACACCCTCCTAGGGGGCCACGCTGTTCCTTATTATTTCCCCGTATCTTTCAGCAGTTTTTTAACCTCTTTTTCAAAGTCAGATTCAATCGCTTGCGTTTTGTTGTATTGGGCATATTCGGCCAGCGCTTTTTTGTCTGCCGCATCCTTGGATATCGCCTCTTTGCCGTCGAGTATTTTGTACTCGTTAAAGCTTAAAAACCTGTTGACGCCATCCACAAACTCGGCCATAGTAAAAGCGCGCCTGTTTTCAATGAGGTTCTCTATATAGTCAAAGAATCCCGATATGGTGCGCTCCAATTTCTTGATTTCTTTTTCCGGCAGATAATTCTTGGCTATGACTACGTCAGAAGGCAGGATTCTGCCTTTGGGGGAATTTTCCCAGGTGGTCAAGCCCATAAACGGCTGTTTTTTATCCGCTTTGGCTTTAATAATCTCCGCCGCGGTTTGGCCGGTGATGGCGAAGTGGAACT
Organism: Planctomycetota bacterium; assembly: GCA_043808305.1. GTDB lineage: Bacteria > Planctomycetota > MHYJ01 > JACQXL01 > JACQXL01 > JBBAAP01. The sequence continues at coordinate 58,810 of JAZDFB010000014.1, forward strand.
TGTTTTGGACGGCAGCGAAAAAGTCTTTGGTCGTTTGGGAGTTCGGGTCGTAGTCGATGCTGCATTCGGCGAAAATATCGGTGATTTGCAGGTAAATCCGCCGCTCGCTGGCCCGGATTGAGCGGACCCGTTCCAGCAATTCCCGGAAGTAATCTTCCCCGAAAATGCGCTTGCCTTGCTTGAGCCGTTCGTCGTTCAGGACAAATCCTTTGATGATGTATTCTTTCAAAACCCGGGTGGCCCAGATGCGGAATTGGGTGGCCCGCTTGGAATTGACCCGATAACCGACGGCAATAATGGCGTCAAGATTGTAAAAAGACATAAGGTAATCTTTCCCGTCTGAGGCAGTTATCCGGAATTTCCGGATAACTGAATTCTCGGGTAATTCGCCGCTAAGAAAGATATTTTGGAGGTGTTCGCTGACCGTGCGAACATCGACCCCAAACAGGTCCGCCATCATTTTTTGCGGCAACCAGAGTGTTTCGTCCTGCAAGAACACTTCCAGTTTGACATCGCCGTCGGGCGCGGTGTAAAGAATTATTTGATTCTTGCTTGCCCCTTTAGATGGCGAATATCCAACGGGTTTCGGCTGTGAATCTTTCTTTTTCATTCTTTTCCCTCCGGAATCTCTATTCTCGCAAAAAGCGGCCGTTGGCCCCGATAGTTCGAAAATGCTTACTACAAGCAAAGGACAGCCAGGTATATTTTACAATCCGCCCCGACAGCAATCAATCTTTTGTTGCCCGGCCGGCGATGATGGTTTTTTCGCACCCCCCCCAAGGATTCCTGCCCACAGATAGATTCGCGGAGTTTACCCTGTAAGGGGCTGGCTACAAGTCCGCGGTTATCTATTGGCTACGCCCCACTTGACCAGGTATTTTCCCAGCAGTCGGTCTTTTAGGGAATCGCCCAGGGTATTCTTGTTGGGCATAGACAGATTAAAACTCCTTAAACTGCCGGCGCCTGTGCCGTCGAACTTGACCTGCAGGCGCGCCCGTTTTATGACCGCATCGCCTAAATCCAGCTTCAGCGTTTTAAGCCGGGCTTTTAAGTCCTTGACCGAATTGACCTCGATGGTGTCTTTGGTCAGGGCGTCCGGCCGGAATTTCAAGGAAACCGCCTTGACCGAAACTATCCCGTCCTTGGGGTCGGTGGGGAAGTCGGACGGCCCCAGCTTTTTCTTGAATTGGTTGAGGTCGTAAAGCCGCGTTTTGTCGGGTGATTTAAGGAAATCCTCGTCGCCCAATGCCAGCCGTGAATAACTGTCCCGGGCCTGTTCGGCGATGTCCTCGTAGCGGGACTTGACCTTGAGCTTGCCCAGTTTCGGATAGTATATCATCAACGATTCCAGCACGGGTTTTTCCGCTTTCTCGGCCGGCTTGTCGGTCCGGTCGTCAAACCGGGTGACGAACTTCTTGGGCGCTTCGTAATAGACCAAATATGCCTGGCGGTCGTCGGACTGGTAATGCTCGATATAGACCCGGCCATAGCCCTTGGACTGGTTCTGGAGGAGCAGTTTCCAGGCCTCGGTGAAGTTGGCCTTGATATCGGACCAGTCGTTGGCATCCTTGGGCTTGGCGCCGAAATAGTCGGTGAAGCTTTCGTATGATTCCAGGTTAGCCCAGTTGCAGGCGGTCTGAAAGGCGTCCTTGTTTTCCATCAGGACGCGGATGGCCCGGTCCTCGGGCATCATCTCGTCGTCCCAAATCAGGCCGAATTGCTTGCAGACGGACTGCAATGTCTCCTGCGCCTGCAGGTTGGACAGGTTGCAGACGTCGCGCAGTTCCTCTTCTATTTCATCCCGTTTTTTGGGCGGGATTTTCTGGTATTCGGCGACCAGCTCGTCCATCATCTGGCCGGGCGTGCGCTGGAGCGAATTCCAGTTAAAGCCATCAAGGGCTTTGCGCGAAGAGAAATACTCATAGAGCAGGTTAGGCGCGATACGGCGGAACATCGCCGCCGGCGTGGTGAACGAACGGTAATATAGCATAGATGAACTCCTTTTTAATGCGGTTTCAACTTTCCTTTCGCCCGGTTTCCTGTTTACCGGTCATACTCCTGTTTTCCCGATGATTCCTTCTATTTTTATCTTCAGGTCGGGTATCTCGTTCTTGATGGCGGACCAGACGGTGGCCCATCTTATCCCGAAATAAAAATGGATTATTTTATCCCGCATCCCGGCGATGTCTTTCCAGCCGATTTGGGGATTATCGGCCTTGAGGGCATCGGAGATATTTTTCACCGCCTCGCCGAGAATCTCTATGTTACGGACCACGGCGTCCTGTGTTTTTTTATCTTCCAGGAAACCATCGTAACTCATCTTTGCCGTATAAGTCCCTATCCTTTTTATGGCCTCGCTGATATCGCTTAAGAATTCAATATCGCCTCTTTTAGGCATAGATGATGCTCCGTTCAATGTTATCCCTGACCTCTTTAATTCGGATGTTCTTTATGTCATCCGGGGAGAATATCTCCACTTTTTTCTTGAAAAGGCCTTCCAGGTAATCGGACAGGTCGATGAATGCCCTGTAAAGCCCCTTGAAGTTTTCGCCGAACCTGGTTAGATCGAAATCGGCGATAAAATCTATGTCGCTGGCTGGGGTCTGGTCGCCCCGGGCGTAGGAGCCGAACAGCCCGATGCGCCTGACATTATATTTTTCCAGGATATCCCGATGCTTCTTTAATTGGCGGAAAATCTTGTCCCTGGTCAGGTTGGCGGCCGTTGGTTCGGGGCGGTCTTGTTCGCTCCGCTCCGGTTGGGTTCGCTTCGCGGTCTCTTCGAGTTCACGGTCACTGCGCTCTCGCTTGTGTTCCTGCCTCATAACCATCAGCATCTTGCCGGCGATGCGGACATTCTTATTGGCCGGGTAAACCATCATCGGTTTCATCGAATCATTTTCCGGCTGTAACCTGATTCGGCCGGTTTCAAAATAAACCCGCTTGAGCGTGGCCTCGTCCTCAATAACCACCGCGGCTATCTGGCCGTTTTCCACGGTCGGCTGTTGGCGGATAATAACCGTATCGCCGTTGTTTATTTGGGCGTTAATCATACTGTCGCCCCGCACCCTTAGGGCAAAGACGCCGTCCGGATTGCGCAGGCGTTTTTTGGCAACCTTGACCGTGCCCTCGATATTTTCCTCTGCCAGGATGGGCGTACCGGCGGCGATCCGGCCCAGGACCGGGATATCAAACCAATCCGTTTCCGTTTCAGCCGGCTTGGCCTGCAATGGTTCAGGGTTCATCCCGGCCGGAGCGCCCTGTTCAATCCAGACGTCTATGGCCTCTTTCCTGAACCGCCATTCACTGCGCACCCGGAAAGCCGGAATCTGGCCGGCCTTGACCATCCGGTAGACGGTTTTTTTATCCACCTTGAGGTATTCGGCCACCTCGGGCAGAGTCATTATATCGCTGAGCATATCTTAAACTCCTGTATCGTCATTAGTAATTATTTAACCGAATGAAGTTAGCCACGGATTACACGGATTATTTAATCTTAATCTGTGTAATCAGGAGTTAATATACCACCCTTTCCCATTCAAGACTTTTGTCGCCGAAGTTAATAATAAGTCCAACTTTTAATGCCGTGGCTTTGAGATAATTTATAACCTGCGCCTTTTCTATGTCTGTAATCTTGCTGATACCCTTTAACTCCACCAGAACCTTCTTGTCAATTATAAAATCCGCCTGATATTGTTTATCAAGTTTTTCCCCCTTGTAATAGATATCTATCCTAACCTGGTTTTCAAACGGCATCTTCGCCTTTTTTAATTCTTTACACATTGCCTCTTCATAAACGGCTTCTAAAAACCCAGACTGTAATTCCCGGTGTATTTCCATTGCGATTCCGATTATTGTATAGGTAATCTATTTATAAAAAAGTTTATCATCATTATTGGTCATAAAAATTACACCGATTAATCCGTGTAATCTGTGGCATCAATTAGGTTATCTATGGGTAGTATAGTCCATTATAGTCCATTTGTCAAGTAAAAAACAGATTTTTAGCAATATTTTTTCCCTGTAAGGGTGGTAGACCCCCCTCTCCTAAATGGATATTTAGAAATCTCTTTCCCGATGAATATCGGGATTAGAGTTTCTTATCCCAAGGTTTATCCTAGGGGAAAACGAATTAAATGCCCTTCGGTCATTCCCGCTGGGGCGGGACTCCGCTGTCGCTCCGCAGGACAAGCGGAATTGGGTAAAAAGGAGTTTATTCACAGAAAATGATGGCCGTGAAGTGGCTAAATTAGTGAATTACCCGGCGTGGGATGTGTCCCCACTCTCCTTAGCGGCGTCAGCCGTCAGCACGGGCGCCGGCGGGGCTTCTATATTTTCTTTCCAATATAAAATACATACCCATAATATTCTTTATACTTATTGTAAAGTTCAGCTCCGTACTTTTCGTATCTTACGAATTCTTCGGCAGATTTGTTGCCTTTGTATTTATCCAGAAATATTTTTTGGGCTGTTATTTCCGGAATAAAAAAGTTATCAATCCAGCAGGTTTCGGGCAGCATGAATGATGCTGTAACAACATAGCCGGCTTTTTGCATTTGGGCGATTTTATTCGGGATGGTGCCTATTTCGGGATATGCTTCGTTCCAGAAATCAAATATTTCTTTTGGCCGCTCTTCTGTGAACTAGGATGCTTCGGTAACGGCGACATAGCCGCCTTTTTTCAAGAACTTATTCCAATAATTCATGCCTTTTTCAAAGCCGATATTATATATCGCTCCTTCGCACCAGATAAGGTTTAATTCATTTGGTTGAAAATCAAGTTTGCCCATTGAACCGATAACGCCTTTAACCCTGCTTTGAAGATTCAGTTTTTGCGCATTGTCATTTAGTTTGGCGATATAACCGGGGCATAAATCAATGGCTGTAATATTCCCCGGGGTGTTTTGGGCCAAGACCATAGTTTGGCCTCCGGTGCCGCAGCCAAGGTCGGCAATGCTTGATCCCTCGTGCATATTACCGATAAAGCTTAAGGCCTTTAGTGTTGCTTCCCGGCTTCCTGGGCCTTGGCGAGCCATACCGGAAAAATATTCGCGGATTAATGCGATGTCAAAGTCGTGAATATTATGCTTTTTATCGCTCATTTTGTGTTCCTCCAAGAACTTTATGATGCTATTGGTTTAGGGGACAGGGCCTTCCGCCACAACTTTTCTCTGGAATAAAGATAATATAGCTGATTGATGGATTAAGTCAAGGATTTACCCGGGCGGTTTGGGCAAGGAATTAGGGTTAAGAAATCCGGTTAAATTACTTGATTCCAGCCTGTTTTATGCTATACTGTATTTATGAAAAGTAACGGTAAAAAGCTTATTGATACCAATCCTTATTTGAAGGACCGGCGCCAGTGCGCGGAGATGCTTTTGCGCAATGCCTCCGCTTCCTGCCATATCGAGGGCGTTTATTGCCGGAACTTGGATTCCAAACTGCGCCAGTCCACGGCGCCCCGCCGTAAATCACGCTCGGTTTAGGCAAAACCGGGGAAATAAAGTTACCTATAATGTTATTCAACTGTTTTGCATTCCAAAGGGGCTATCGCCCCTATGGCGCTCATCCCGACCCACTGGGTCGGGCTTCGCTGTTACCCCCTGGAGGGTATCATCGCAACACCCTCCAGACCGCCTTGCATGCAATCCCGTTTGCAGGTGAGGATATGTTACTTAACTTTATCGGGACTGCATAGGCTTCTTCTCAATGCCTCTTTGATAATCATTGTAATCGGGTTGTATTTTCGTTTGAGGCTTTGCTGTATGGCCCAATAGTAGCGCTCTTTGGCTTTGCCTTTGATGAATCCGTAATCCAGGGGCGGCAGGTCGGCCTGCATGGACATCAGGTCGGCCAGCAACCGGGCTATCCGCCCGTTGCCTTCGCGGAAGGGATGTATTAACAGTAATTCGGCGTGCACTATGCCGATGGCCCGGGCTATTTTGGTTTTGTCCGTGAACGCGCACGGGGTGTATCTGGCCAGGACCTGACGGGAGAATTCGGACATCAGTTTGGGGATTTGGCCGGCCGCGGCAAAGGGGAAGCCGCCTTTTCGGATGTTGACGTTGCGGTAATGACCGGCCCAGCCGTATATTTTGCCCAGAAAGACCCGGTGGATTCGGCGGATATCGGATTCGGTGAAGCGGTGGTTTTTGGCGAAGTGCCGCACGGCCCATTGCGCGGTTTGGAGTATGGCGCTGGCTTCGGCTTGGTCTATCTGCCTTTTTGATTTTATGCCCAGCCGGTTCTTGAGGATTCGCTTGCCGGAGCCGGGCTGGAATTCGGCTTCGGCCAGGCCGTTGACGGCGTATCTGTTTGCGCGTTTGTCAGGCATAATTTTTGCGTCCTTGGGCCCTTTTTAGTATTGGTCTATCACCAATCAATCTTTTGTTGCCTCTATGGCCGGCGATGATTGTATTTTCGCACTTTTTTCTAAGTTTAACATTCCCGAACAATTCGGGCAAGAAATTCGGGATTAGTCTTGCGTCCATAGCGCAGGTAAACCGTTTCCGCCGGTGTTAAAGTAAGATTTACCCGGGTTTCTGTAAAAACTGTTGAAATTGAACAATCGTACTCAATTATCCTTATTAAGAGGGGGCGATAATATTTTGCTTGCTTTAAGCTAACCCCTGCTTGAACACAAAAATGAGGTACTGCCCAAATTTGATTTCGTCCCTGTGATTCAAGAGGCGATAATCTCCGCCTATTTTTTCGTTATTAACATATGTGCCGTAAGTGCTACCCATATCCTTGATTTAATATACTATCTTACCATCTTCTGCCGTTGTTTTTGTTATCATAGCGTGCTCTTTTGAAATGCCCTCAGCGGAAATCATCTTGTCCAGGCGGATATTGCATCTGTCCCCCCGCCCGATAAGAAATTCGTTGCTTCCACTGAGCATAATTTTTAGCTTTTTATGCCCCGCCTTAAATCTCAGGAGGCTTTCCTTGCTTTCAAGAACAGAACTCTCAGAACCGTCTTTATTTTCATCTATTTCATTTTGAGAGGAACACATATATTTTCTTTCGGGCGATTTTATTTCCCATATCCTTTTTTTGTCCGGTGACACACACCCAAGGCTGCGCTTGGGATAAAGTTAGCACTAATCCCACTCACTATGTTCGGGGATAACGTGGCAGTACGTCACGGAGTTTATCCCGCCTTTGGGCGGGGTTCCTACTGTCACTAACAGCACCCAATCTTTTGTTGCCCCTATGGCCGGCGATGATTGTATTTTCGCACACCCTCCCGGCAATTCCGGGGACACTATACTGAAATAGTTCAGTCCCGTCAAGCTTTGCTTGCGACCCTGCTATGCTCGAACCAGCACTAAGAGGCTGAGTTTACCCTGAAGGTTACTGAAGGGCTTGCAGGACAGTTTCCTTGACAGAAGCGGTTTTTTTCTACGGTAACCGTATAGAAAGAGCAAAATATCATTCTTGGCAAATTCGCCTCCGGCAGAAAGTTTGTTAGGTTTGATATGACTGATTCTGATCCATAATTATTGACTCATCATCGAATAGTTGATATATTGCCGAAATACTGATAGTAAAAAAATGGCTTTGTCAGGGTTGATATGACGGATCCCGGTTTAATCGATTTATTAACCTTTATATAAAGATTATAATGTTGCAATAACAAAAAGGGAGTCAGATATGAAAAAAGTTATCTTATTATCTTTAACAGCCATAATTTTATTCTGTTTAGGGCTGATGATTATTGCTGAAGAAATTACTTTAAAAAACAATCAGAAAATATCGGGTAAAATCATAAAGGAAAATGACAAGTCCGTTTATCTGGATATCGGGTTTACTATCCTGCAAATTCCGCGCGATGAGATAAGCAAGATAGAAGCGGCATCAAGCGTATCGCCCACGGCGGATGCGCCGGCCGCCTCAGGCGGGAAACCGGCAACCGAATACACCGACCTGGTCACGTTTATCACCCAGCCGTCGCCCAGAGGCACCCAGGTATTTACCGCCAGCGAAATCGTCGAAAAGAACAATGATTCAGTGGTAGCTGTTTCTTCATCAAGCGGCTGGGGTTCCGGATTTATCATCTCGCCTAAAGGGCACATTATCACCAATTACCACGTTATTGAGGGTGAAACAAAATTAAGCGTCACGGTTTACCAGCCCAAAGGCAAGACTTTTGAAAGCAAGAAAATAGAAACGGTGAATATCCTGGCCTTTAACCGTTATTTCGATATCGCCCTGCTTCAAATAAAGGAAAAAGACATGGAGGGGCTGAAGTTAAAACCGATTCGCCTGGGCAATTTTGACCTGGTCAATAAGGGCGATGCCATATTTGCTTTCGGCAATCCCGGATTAGGCCGGGAAATGCTTCACCGGACCGTCTCGGAAGGCATCGTCAGTTCGCGTTCCCGCGACCTTTCGGGTATACCCTACCTGCAGACCACGGCTGCAATTAATCCGGGCAACAGCGGCGGACCGGTTTTCAACGCCTACGGAGAGGTAATCGGGTTGGTCACGTATAAAGCCTTCTGGCAGGAGGGCATCGGATTTGCCCTGCCCAGCAATTATATCATAGAGTTCATCAAGAATATGGAAGCCTTTGCCTGCGACGAGAAGAATCCTAACATAGGTTATCGTTATTGCCCGGCTCCCAGGAAGAAAACAATGCCGGACAATGGCGCTGATAAAGAAAAACAAGAAGAAAGGAAATAAGCAAATGAAAAACCTGAAAGCTGTATTTTCCGCGAGAAAATTATTGGTGATGTTTTGCCTGGCTGTTTTGTGCGCCTTGGCCGGATTATCTCTAAGCTACGGCAAACCGCCGGATGACCAACCGCCAAAACAAGCCGGGCCGGCCGACGGCAAATCAGTTGAAAATCCCGCCACGGGGACGCCTCAAGCCGGGATTAATTTCGATAAGTTCGTCCCGGACAATGTTTATGTTTATGTCTCCGTCAACAACATCGCCAAGCTATGCGATACTTACAAAAAATCTTCGTTCGGCAAATTATGGGACGACCCGGAAATCAAGAACTTCTACGAAAAAGCCATAGCCCTGCTGCAAAAAGAATTCACCAAGAATGTGACCAAGGAAACCAATATCGCTTTCAATGATGTGACTTCGCTGTCCGAGGTATTTTGCGGCCAGGCGGCTTTCGTGCTTGACCGGATTGAATTAAAGAAAGTCAAAAAACAGACCAAGAAACCCGTGCTGGACGAAAATGGCCAGCCCGTAGTTGACGAAAAAACCCAGTCAATTAAATTTGAAAATGCGGAGGTCGAGGCAGTCGAACCGTTTCCTTATATGGTATTTATGGCCGAAGTCACCAATAACAAGGAAAAACTGGAAAGCCTGCTGGAAAAAATAACCAAATCGGTTGCTGAGGAAGAATCGGCGTTGAAGAAAAAGGAGGATTACAAGGGAGTATCCTATTTCACCTTCTACCAAAAGAAGGAATCCACCGATTTTTCTTACGGCTATATGGATAACATTTTCTTTTTCAGTTTCGGCGAAAAATCGCTGAAACGCGTCATCGACGCTTATAAACAGCCGGCCAACGCAAAAGCATTGTGCACCAAGCCGGCTTACCAGAAAATTGCGGCAAATGCCGACGCCGCCGGGCTGGTGACATTTTATGTCAATGTTCCGCCGCTCATTTCCATTATAAAATCGCTCATCCTCAAAGAGGGGTTGAACTCGGAATCCTGCACGGCCGAAGAATTGGACAACCGCGGCAAGACTGTTGACAAAGTAATAGATGCCAGCGGCCTGGGCGAATTAAAAAGCATTGTCGGCTCATACAGGGCGGAGGGGAATAATTTCATGTTCGAAGGTATGGTTGATATGCCCGTCAAGAAAGGCATCCTGGGCATACTTACCGGCGACCCGACGTCAAAATTCGAAACCATCAAGGCCGCGCCGGCAGATACGATGATGTATATGGCCAGCACGCTCTCGTTGCCCAAACTGTATGACGGGGTTATGGATATTATGAAAAGCATAATGCCGCCGGAACAATACGAAAACGAAGTGAAAGCCCAGATAAAGGCCAGCGAGGAACAACTCGGCTTGAAAATCAAAGACGACATTTTATCCGTATTCGGCAACGAAATCGCGATTATTATGAATGCCAACAAAGCCGCCTCCGCCCCCGCAATGGGCCTGGGCGCTTCGCCGTTTAATATGGCTTTTGCCATACCTATCGTCAAGCCGGAAGCGGTCAACAACGTCCACGCACAAATTATTAAATTAATTTCTGAGGATACCGAAGACAAGTCTCCTTTCGCGGAAAAGAAATACGGCGGCTTTACATTTTATGTCATGGAAATACCGGACCAGCAAATAGAAGGCCAGCCGCCCCTTTCCGAGGAGGCCAGGGGGATTATGGGATATTTCTTCACCAAAGATATGTTTGTCTTTGCCATGCCGGCGGCCAACCTCAAATCTATCGCCGATGCTTTGTCGGGTAAAAACAGTGGCTCGCTTGCGGCTGACCCGGATTTCGCCAAATTAACCGCCCGGAACAAGGTTGCCGAAAAAAGCCTCCTGATTTCATATATGAATATGGAAAAATATGTTGCAAATATGCTTTTAATGTTCGATCAACTGGCGAAAGCCGGCGAAGTCCCTGAATTAGAAACTAATGAGGACGAAGAAAATGAAGACGGCGCTGATGAGGGCCATAAATCGCCCAAACCGGAGGTTAAGGAAGATGAATTTGCCAAACTGATGAAAGAAATGCTCAAATTGAATATCTTGAAAAAATACTTTATCGGATGCAAGCAAATCCAACAGATTTATCCAACATCGGGCGGAATTATGTGGCGCAGCTTTACGCAGATGGGGCCCGATTAATTGAAGGATGGTCGGCAACGATAATATGTTTGGCAAGATGTAAAGGATTGATTATTCAATGAAAACAAAATACGTTCTGCTGTTTTTCTTTGTCCTAATCGGGCTTGTTTTTACAACCAATTATTCCCCGGCTACGGATGATGATGTCAAGAGGACATCGGAAAAGTACGGTTTTCTCGGGCCGGAAACAATCAAAATCGGCTCCAATATGCAGGGCCTCCGGGCCCTTGATTTTGATGCTGACGGCAAGATGGATTTCATGACGGTTAAGGTTTCAGAGCGGAAAGTCTTCATTTCATACCAGGCCAACGAACCCGCGGCGCAAACAGGCGGGCCGGCACAAGAAGCCACAATGAAATTCCAGACCGAGTCATTAACCCTGGAAAAATCATTTTCCTATCTTAACGCCGGCGATATTGACGGCGACAAAAAAGCGGATTTGGTTTTCCTGGACAGCCAGAACAAATTAAACATCCTGTTCCATAAAAAAGACGCCCGGGCTTTTGAACCGCCCAAGGAAATTCCGTTAGATGACATCAAAGGCGGCGTCCTCAAACTGGTTGATTTGAATGGCGACGGAGTAAACGAAATTGTCATTGTTAATGAAGATAACATCAACATAATCAGTTGTGACGCCGAACGCAACACCCGGAAGCCGATAAAATATGAAAATAACTCCAAGAAAATAGTTGATTTCGGGATAGCCGATATTAACGGCGACAAATTAAAGGACATCATCCTGGTTAATTCCGATAAGCAAACCATCGCATTCCGGCTGCAGCGCCCGGATGCGACCCTTGCTCCTGAAATCACGCAGAAAATCGAAGACATTGATATCGGCAATTTTGCCGATATCAATAATGACGCAAAAGATGAATTGCTCGGCTTGCATTCCCAGACCAATGCCCTGAAAATATTCCGGTTTCTTCAGCCGGCCGAATTCAAAACAGCCCCCAAGAAAAAGTTCCAATTCAGCCAGCTGAGAGATTATCAATTTAAAGGCGGCACCTCGGCATCCTATAGCCTGGCTATCGGCGATTTAAACGGCGACGCGCGCGCCGATATTGTAGTTGCCGACAGCAGCCGCGCCGAAATCAATCTGTACCTGCAGGGAAAATCAAGTGAATTGGAGGAAAAACAAATCTTTCCGTCATTGATTGACACCAAGGCTGTGGCGATCGGCGATTTGGATAACGACAAGAAAAACGAGGTTGTCATCCTGAGCACTCAGGAAAAAACCATCGGCGTATTGCCAATGACCGCAGAGAACAGATTATTATTCCCCAAGCCGCTTTTCCCGATTGATTTGGTGCCGACCGCATTGGTTCTTGCAGACATCAACCGGGACAACAAAAAAGAAGTGATTTACAGCGCTCACGATGAAAAAATGGAAAAAGGGTTTATCTTTGTAATGACCCTTGACCAGAAAAACTGTTGGAGCGCCGGCCAAAAAATAGAACTTAATTCCAAACAGGGCATTATGGTTGACCAAATCAAAGTTGTCGACATCAATAACGATAATCTGCAGGACCTGATAGTCTTTTTTGAAATAAGTTCTCCGGTAATATTTATCCAGCAGAAAGACGGTAAATTCCAGGACGTCACTGACGAAAACCAAACTCTTAAAGGATTGTTAAACAAACTTAACCCCGAAAACATTACATTTGGCAACTTGCCTGACCAGACGACCGGCCTCAACCAGGATAAGGCAAACGCGTTATTAATATGCCGTAAAAACTTCGCCCGTTCCTTTGTTTGGAAGGACAACAACCAGCTTGAGATTATTGACCAGTATAACGGCAAATCCACCGAAGCAAGCGTCCAAACAGCAGTTACCATCAACCTTGATGACGATAAGGCCCCTGAAATCGTGCTTTATGACAGCCAATCCAGGCAACTTTCTATCCTGAAGAAAACCGGCAACAATGCCTATGAAATAGCCGAAAACACAGACGTGGGTTATTTCAACATCAAGGAAATATTTGCCCAGGACATAAATAATGATGGCATAAAAGACCTGTTGCTATTCGGGCAGGACCACTTTGGAATTCTATATGCCGGAATTGCCGACCCGCAATTTGAGCCTTTAGCCGGACACACTACCACCATTAAAAAGGGAGTTTATACCAAATATGCGGTTGGTGATGTTAATTCTGACGGCGTAAAAGACATTGTGATTATTGAAGGGAAAAGACACAATCTGGAAATTCTTTCCATAAATAATAAAAATGAATTAAAGCAGGAGCTAACTTTTCCTATATTTGAAGACCCCGAAACCGACCTTTTAGATGAAGAGACGGATGACCCTCGGTGGCGGAACCTGCCCACCAACGAACCCAGAGAAATAAAAATCGTAGATATTAACAATGACAAGAAAAATGACATACTACTCTTGGCGCACCGGAATTTAATCATCTATTTGCAGGAATAAGAGTAGCTTAAAAACCCGTCTGTTCTTTGTCAAGCCGAATCTTTGCAATATCCGGTGACACACCTGATTTTCTTTTCCTTTATTTCTGCGGTTCCCAAGGCGGAGTTTTTGCCAAATCGACCTTTACCCGCGCGCCGCCACTGGACATTTTAGACAATCAATTTTTTGTTGCCCGGCCGGCGATGATTGTATTTTCGTACACCCTCCCAAAACTTCACTTGGGACCCAGCGGGAATAGTTATGGTTATTTTTTATTCGGAATCAGCCTTTGTTGCTCGATAAATTTCTTGGCGTTTTTAAGGTTGTCAGGCGGGGCGGAGAAATTGGCAGTACTCGTACTAACCATGCCTCCGCTTTGTTCTCCTTTGCCTGCGAATCCGAAAACACTTATTGATGATGACACTCCGCCAAAGCCGTCCGAGCTATCCCCAAACAAGTGCGACTCGCCATCTATATAGTCATACACAACGCCTTTCCCGCCCAGTGCCACGGCAATTCCTTTATCAGCTTGGGCTGTTGCGCCGCCGCCCTCTCCGCATATCGGACTATTATTGGCTTCTTTCGCGAAACTCCCGTCGCCGCCTATAGCGATGACCAGTTTGGCTTCGTAATCTACCAGGCTGACCTTGGCGCCTTCTTTCCCGTCTTGGCCGTTTGCCCCGATGATGATTGCCAGATCCTTGTCTTTGGTCCGGTAAGTTCTGGTGGTCTTGGGTCTGTATTGCCAGGCGAATTCCCCAAGAATTCTTCTGATCGTTCTTTCCGCGTCTTCGTCATCCTCAGAAGCGAGTATGGCGTCAAAAAGGCTGTTCTGCAGCTTTTCCAGTTGTTCGTCGGGTATGAAACCAAAAGATTTAAGGATTGCCTGGGCGCTCATTTTGATTTGCGCATCGGGGTTTTGCAGGGCCTGCTCAAGTTCGGGGATTGCTATTTCGCCCACCGTTATCAGTTCGTTTTGGGCGGCTTCGCGGTTCTCGAACTGCTCGTCCCCGAACTGTTGGATTAGTTTGGCGATCTTGACCTGCAGTTCCGGCGTAAGTTGCCGTGTTTCTTGGTCTTGGGGCCTGATATTAACGGATTCATCCGCCGGCGGAAGATTTGCGGCCCACCGCGCCGCACCGCGGATTAGCTCCAATCCAACCTCGCCTGCCCAACCGCCCCCCTTGGAAGAAGATTGATAATAAACCCGGCCGTCTTTGTAACAATAAGTGAAGGCGTAAACCGGGCCGTCTTCCCATGTGGCGACAATCTTGGCGTTTTTATCAAGCGAATTGGTATCTATCCCGGCGCTGGAACCGCTGGCCGACGTTTCCAATAAAGAACCAGCGAGCAATTTAGTGCCGAAGGCATCTGCCATGGTTGTGGCAGCGTTGCCGCCCACATTGACATATTGGGACGCGCCGAACCATTCGGCAATATAAGAAATATCGTTAAAACCCCGGGTTAAATCGTGAGGCAATTCCGGGTAAGGCAACGCTGACGGGACGCCGCTGAATAATATCATGCCGCCGCCCTGCCCGGCGAATTCTTTAAGGGCATCGGCCAGTTTTTGGGAACAGACGGCGTAATCCACCACGACCACTAATTGGAACTTTTTAAGGTCATCCTTGCCGGCGTCAAAGCTGTCGGCAGTAACTACGTCAAATCCGGCCTGCCTGATAGCTTTACCGACAGCGTCATCGTCCGCGCCGAAATAAAGGGCCTTGGGAGGCTCGGGGACAGCCATTTTGCCCGGAGTCGGGATGTTGCTTTCAGCCGGTTTAACCACGTCGGGTTTGCCGGGGTCACTGTCCGGCTCAACCGGCTTGAGCGTAGCGGAACCGCAACCCCAACCTAAGATTAGCAGCAACGCCAGGCCAATTGCCATTATCATAGTTCTTTTCATATCGGACCTCTTTCTTTTTTATGCTTGAATTCGGGTCACACTGAACTACTAATACTGAATTCTATAATACCACGCCCGGGCGGTTTGGGCAAGGATATTAGTATCTTGGGAAACGGTTCTCTTGACAGGAGCAGGTTTTTTTCTATGGTAGCCGTTATAGAAATAATTTTTATACGGTTGCCCGGAGGGCGCATCCGGCCTGAGACGGTCGGACAGGCGGGTTTTTCATTATGCCAATGCCTTTTAGCAAACTGGGTAAATACAAAATCATCAGCCTTATCGGCGGCGGCGGTATGGGCGAGATATTCCTGGCCAAACAGGAAGAGATAGACCGCAAGGTGGTGGTGAAGGTTTTGCCGCAATCGTTTTCCAATAACGAATCGATGGTGGCAAGGTTTCGCCAAGAGGTGCACGTGCTGGGTCAGTTATCCCATCCGAATATCTGTTCGATTATCGATGTGGGCGAGCAGGACGGGACTTACTACTATGTGATGGAGTACCTGGCCGGCCGTGACCTGGGCTGGGTGATTGAGATGCAGCGCATCACGCCGGAGCGCGCGGCGGATATCGTCCGGCAAGCCGCCGAGGCGCTGCATTTCGTCCATAAACAGGGCATCATCCACCGCGACATAAAACCGCAGAATATCATTCTTACCCGCACCGGCCAGGTGCGCCAGGCTAAGAAACGGGAGTACCGCTCATCAATGGGAAGAATATTAGACCGACTTTGGGGCGGCCGGGATAAAAACGAATCAGCCGGTTATCCTGCTCCGGACGGCAAGGCCGCAGGCGCATCCGAAACTTTGATTGCTCCGATACCAAAGCATATGCCAACCGGCCCGGAATTTGCCTCCAAGGAGCAAACACGGCCGGCGGAAGAGCGCGAGGAAACGCCGTCGCCCGAGTTCTATGACCATGCCTACATCATTGATTTCGGGCTGGCCCGCGAGTCGGGCGCGCAGGCGCTGACGATGACAGGCGACCTTATAGGCACGCCGGCCTATATGGCGCCGGAACAGGCGGCCGGCGCCAAGGAGAAATTCGGACCGGGAATCGATATCTATAGCCTGGGCGTGATTCTCTACGAGATGCTGACTCTTCAAAAACCGTTTAATGCGGATTCCCCGGCGGCGATGATTGCCAAAGTAATCAAGGACGAGCCGATACGGCCGTTTTTGCTTAAGCGCGATATCCCGAAAGACCTGGAAACCATCATCCTTAAGTGCATGGAAAAAGAGCCGCGCCGGCGTTACTCTTCGGCGCAAGCGTTGGCCGAGGATATTCACAGGTGGCAGGAAGGCGAGCCAATCTGGGCGCGGCCAATCGGCCTGGCTGAACGGGCCTACCGCTGGTTTCGCAGGCATCCGGCGGCGGCCATAGCAACCGGTTTTATTATGGTATTCGCCGCGGTTATTTTAATCATCTCCCTGCTTGTGGCCGGCGGCTGGAAAACGGTTTACAAAGCCGATTTCACGGCCGGAGAAGGGAGAAACGATTGGACTGGTTTTGAAGGTAATTTTGGCTGGCACGACGGGGCGCTTTGCATCGGGCGGGGCGAGCAATGGAGCGCCGCATTGAGCCGGCAGGCATACTTCGGGAATATCCGGCTGGAATATATCGCTCAGATTATGCCCGATAGTTTGGCTATCAACGACCTGTCCTGTTTTATCGACGGCAGCGAAAAGAGCAGTTTTTATACCAGCGGCTATTATTTTGGGGTGGGAGGAAATAACAACACCCGTTCGCATATGTTGCGCAAGGGGGAGAATGTGGTGGCGGCGAACCTTGATTTCCGGCTGGAGAGGGAACGGCTTTACAAAATCGTAGCGGAAAAGATAGGCCCGGAGATGAGCGTTACGGTTAACGGAAGGAAACTCTACGAATACCGAGATTTTTTCCCGCTGCTTGAGGTTGAGGGGCGGGTCGGGCTTTATTCGTCAACCCATGCCCATATCAAAAAGATAACCATCTATCATTTGAAGGCGCCGGCCTTCCCGGACGAAATGACCGATGCGGACGGGCGTTATAATGCGAAAGAATACCTGGCCGCGGCGTATTTGTACGAGGGCATAACAAAGAAGACGGATAAGCAAGAGGTCCGGGAGCTGGCCGGATTCAAGCAGGCCGTTTCGCTATGGCAACATTCCGTGGCTTGCGGCCAAACCGGCGACAAACACCGGGCGCAGGCAAAACAGATTCTTGAAGGTCTGGCTGATTCGGCGCGGTCGCCGCGCCTACGCATAGAGGCGCAAGCCGCACTGGCAGTAATACTGATTGAAAATGGCGAGATTGAACAGGGCGCGACTGTCCTGGCCCGGAATCTTGAATCGGTTGCTACGGCAAGCGAACGCTTTATCATCCTGAACGTGCTTGACCAAAAAGCCAATGAGTTCTATCGGAAAGGAAACTGGAGCGAATATGAACGGTTGGTGGCAACTTTTACCGGCCATATCCCTTTGGAAACCCTGGTGCTTGTCGGAGGGGATAATTTCCGCAGCGTGGCGATTCATTGGGCGGCTATTCTGGTTTCACGGAGGCAGTGGCGCGAGGCAGCCGAATTCCTCAAAAGTTGCTACGACAAAATTGACAACTCGGCTTCGGGGCAGATGCTTTTTACCGGGGTGCAACTTCTTTGCCTTAATAAGGATTTTGATAAGGCGCTGCATTGGTTAAAAGAAGAACGAGAGAACATCCGCCGTGTCAGAAAATTGCACCGGCCAGATTGTCAAATACCTATTGAAGAAGACCCATACTGGGCCGTTCTCTACCAGTTGTGCTTGAATGCGGAGATTGATGTGTGTTGTAAGGCCGGCCGGTTCGAAGAGGCCGAACGTGCCATTGAGGAGGAACAGCAAATTATCGCCGGCCATGAAAAGATAGGAATAACCGGGAAATATCAGCCTTGGGTCGAAATCGTTGCCAGGGGACAGGTGGCCATCTTTTCCCAAAACAGAGAGGCGATGAAACGAGTTGCCCGCATCGCCGAGCAGTTCATGCAAAATAATCCGTACCAGGAAGAGTTTGTTATTGTGGCTTCAATGTATCAAAATCTGCTTTGCTGCCTGGGTGAATACGAAAAAGCGATTGCTTTGCTGGAGGGAACCGATAAAGACAAGCGGCAGGCGGGTTGGAATGAAAACTTTGCCCGGAGCCGTATGGCGTCGCTTGACACATTTGTGCCTGCCTATATGGCGGCACGCACGCCGGCGGAGGTTTTAAACTATGTGAGCGAACTCCTGAAGATATCTCCAAACAGCCTAGTATTAAATTATTATGCGGCTTCGGGAGGCATCACTGCCGAAAGACATGAAGAACAATCTGCTCATTATTATTCAGGCAGTGCGGCAAGATTAGAAATGCTGCGCGGGAATCCGTGGGACCTTAGGCTGCAGCTTGCCGTTGGGTACGAGTTGCATGGCGAGAAAGAAAAGGCGCGGGGAGAATACCGGCGCGCGTTGGAAATGATGCCTTGGAAAACAGCCAAGTGGTATTTCTGCACGGAGGCATTGAAAAGATTGAAAGAGCAATAATTCTGAAGACACACCCGCGCCGCCGCTACTTCTTTGTGCTGAAATCCAGCTCGCCGGGTTCTGTTTTACTGGCCTTTACGTAGACCGTATCGCCGGGCTTGAACCTGCCTTCTAACAGCGCCAGCGCCAGTCCGTCCTGGACCTTTTTTTGTATCAGCCGCTTTAACGGCCGGGCGCCGTAGAGCGGGTCGTAGCCGTCCATCGCCAGCAGTTCTTTGGCCCCGTCGGTTATCTGCAGTTTTATCGTCTGCTCGGCCAGCCGGGTTTCCAGATGTTTTATCTGGATGTCCACTATTTTGACGATGTCGTTTTTTTTCAGGGCGTGGAATATGACGATATCATCCAGCCGGTTGAGGAACTCGGGTTTGAACTGGGCCCTCAGCGCGGTCATTGCCTTGTCCCGGAGCTTGCTCATATCCAGCGACCCTGATGCGTATTCCTGCATCAGGTCGGCGGCTATGTTTGAGGTCATTATAATGACGCAGTTCTTGAAGTTGACCACCCGGCCGTGGCCGTCGGTCAGCCGGCCGTCATCGAGCATCTGCAATAGGACGTTAAAGACGTCGGAGTGGGCTTTTTCTATCTCGTCAAAAAGGATAACCGCATAGGGCCGGCGCCGGATGGCTTCAGTCAGCTGGCCGCCTTCGTCGTAGCCGACATAGCCGGGCGGCGCGCCGATGAGCCGGGCCACGGTATGCTTTTCCATATACTCGGACATATCTATCCGGACCATAGCGTGCTCGGTATCAAACAGGAACTCAGCCAATGCCCTGGCCAGTTCGGTCTTGCCCACGCCGGTCGGGCCCATAAACAGGAACGAGCCGATGGGTCGGTTGGGGTCCTGCAACTGCGACCGGGCACGGCGGATGGCGTTGGACACGGTCTTGATGGCCTCCGGTTGGCCGACTACACGTCCGGTCAATCGTTCTTCCATCTTGACCAGTTTGGCCTTTTCGCTCTCCAACATGCGCGATACGGGTACTCCGGTCCATCGGGAAACCACCTCGGCGATGTTTTCCTCGCCCACCTCTTCCTGGAGCATCCGGGTCCCCTTCTGCTGTTCGGACAGCTTTTTATTCTCGGCCTGGAACTGTTTGGTCAGGGCCGGTATCCGTCCGTATTGGATTTCGGCCACCTTGTCCAGCAGTCCCTTGCGGGTGAATTCCTCGGCCTGGGTCTTGAGGCCTTCTATTTCTTCTTTTATCCGGCTGACCTTCTGGATGTGGCTCTTTTCCGACTGCCAGCGGGTCCTTAAGCCCTGTGAATTTTCCTTGAGGTTGGCCAGTTCTTTTTCGGAAAGCGTCAGGCGTTCCTTCGAGCCGGGGTCGGGCTCTTTCTTGAGGGCGCTGATTTCTATCTCCAGCTGGGTTACCCGGCGCTCGATGGCGTCTATCTCGCGGGGCATGCTGTCCAGCTCCAGCCGAAGCGCCGCGGCGGCTTCGTCCATCAAATCTATGGCTTTGTCGGGCAGGAAGCGGTCGGCGATATAGCGATGCGACAGCGTGGCGGCGGTGACCAATGCTGCGTCCTGGATGCGCACGCCGTGATGCACCTCGTAGCGTTCTTTCAACCCGCGCAGGATGGAGATGGTGTCCTCCACGGTCGGCTCGCCGACGAACACCTGCTGGAAGCGCCGTTCCAGGGCGGCATCCTTTTCCACGTATTTGCGGTATTCGTTGAGGGTGGTGGCGCCGACACAGCGCAGTTCGCCCCGGGCCAGCGCCGGTTTGAGCATATTGGATGCGTCCTGGGCGCCGCTTTCGGTGGCCCCGGCGCCGACAACGGTATGCAGTTCGTCTATGAATAATATTATTTTGCCTTCGGACGAGGTTATTTCCTTGAGCAGGGCCTTGAGCCGGTCTTCAAACTCGCCCCGGAACTTGGTGCCGGCGATGAGCGCGCCCATATCAAGGGCCAGGACAAGCTTGTTCTTTAACGGTTCAGGCACATCGCCGGAGATGATGCGCCGGGCCAGGCCTTCGACGATGGCCGTCTTGCCCACGCCCGGTTCGCCGATGAGCACGGGATTATTCTTGGTGCGCCGGGAGAGTACCTGCATCACCCGGCGGATTTCCTCGTCCCGGCCGATGACCGGGTCGAGCTTGCCCCGGCGGGCCAGCTCGGTCAGGTCGCGGGTGTATTTTGCCAGCGCCTGGTATTTGGTTTCCGGTTCCTGGTCGGTGACGCGCTGGTTGCCGCGCACCTCGGTCAGGGCCGTATAGAGTTTGTCTTTATTGATGCCGGCCCGCTTGAGTATGTCGGACAACAAACCGTGCTTTTCCTCGGACAGCGACAGCAGGAGGTGCTCGGTGGAAACATATTCGTCCTTGAGCTGTTCGGCCTGTTTGGCGGCGTTTTCCAGGACATTCCTTAACCTGGGCGAGACGTATGTCTGGCCGGTGGCGCCGTCAACCCGGGGGAACTTGGCAATGGTTTCTTCTATTTTAAGCGTCAGCTCATTGGGTTCGACGCCGACCTTCTGGAGCAGTGGGCCGACCAGGCCTTCGGACTGGTTCAAGAGCGCCAGCAGAAGGTGCTCGGGCTGTAGCTCCTGGTTGCCGTGCTTGTCGGCGATGGACTGCGCGTCCTGCAGGGCTTCCTGCGACTTGACGGTGAATTTGTCTAATTTCATCTTATAGTCCTTTTCCATCCCGCATTAGTGCGGGATGTCACTGCGGTTCCACAGATTAACACGGATAAATTCAATTTTTCCTGTTTCGGGCTTTCGTGGTAAATCTTATTTGTATTATATCAAATTATCCGCATATATCAAGAAAATCCCTTCGGGATTTCCTTTTGGCAGCGGATTACCAATAAAAGTTTGACAAGGCCGGCATAAGATATAAATTTACCCTGAAATCCGGTAGTTAAATTATATCAATTCTGAAACAAAGCCTAAGCCTTAACGGCAAAGGAGGTCGCGATGGAAGAAGCCAAGAAACCCGAACAGCCGGCAAAAACACCGGAGGTCTGCCAGGGGTGCAACAAAGAGATTACTGAAGGGCAGGCGTCTTTCCTTAATAATGCCGCGTTCTGCCCGGCCTGCCGGAAACAGACTATTGCGGCGCTCAAGGCGCAGGAAGCTGCCGGCAGTGATATGGTTCCGGCCATATTGGGCGGCTGCGCCGCGGCTATTGTCGCCGGTATTGTCTGGGGATTGATTGTTATCTTGGCTAATTATGAAATCGGCTTTATGGCCATCGGTGTAGGCATACTGGTCGGTTACAGTATATTCTGGGCTACCGGCAAAAAGCGGGGCCGGTCTTTGCAATTGACTGCCGCCGGTATCAGCCTTTTGGGCATACTCATCGGCAAGTATATCTGCTTTTACCATTTCTTTAGAAAGGGGATGGAAAATTATGTCAAGGCCAATCCTGATAAATTCACCATTCCGCTCAATGAGATGCTGGCCCAGTACGGGCTTTTCAGCGTTAATATGATAGCTTCATTCTTCAGCAACATCTCTAACTTGGTTTCGGGATACGATATCCTCTGGGTAGTTTTAGCCGTCAGCGCGGCATACAAAATCCCGGCTATGCTTAAGGTGCAGTTTACCGATAATAAGAACAGTATCGCGGC
Organism: Planctomycetota bacterium; assembly: GCA_043808305.1. Lineage (GTDB taxonomy): Bacteria > Planctomycetota > MHYJ01 > JACQXL01 > JACQXL01 > JBBAAP01. The sequence goes on from JAZDFB010000014.1 coordinate 81,063, forward strand.
TAAATAATTTCCGCGCCGTTAAAGCGGTTTTTATTGACGTTCGGACGGATTTTAATACCATCAAGAATATTATGCTAATGAGATATTTAAGTATTGTGGCCGTTTGCTGTTTATTAGCGGGTTGTTCTTCGCACCCCCAGCCGTCCATTTCCTCGGTGGACCCGGATCTGAGGCGCGAGGCTGTCGTGGATTTCTCCGGCTCAAGCGAGGCAACACGGCTCCTGCCGACTTTTACGGGGATGCTCCAGAACGATCCGGACCCGCTGGTCAGGGCGATTGTGGCCCGGAGCCTGGGCCAGCACAAATACCAGCCGGCCGTGCCGGCGCTGGTAAAAGCGCTGGAAGATAAAATCCCGTTTGTCCGCCAGGACGCGGCAACGGCGCTGGGCGAAATCGCCGACAAGTCAGCCGTGCCGGCGCTGCTTAAGGCGCTGGACACAGACACCTATGCCGACGTCCGGCGGGTCATTGCGCAGTCGCTCAGGCCGCCATACATAACCGAGCCGGAGTTAACCGTGGTTAACGGGTTGATTGAAAGGCTTAATGACGTCAGCAAAGGCGTCGGGTTCGCGGCGTTACAGTCATTACAGCAAATTACAAAGCAGAACCTGCCGTTTGATATCAAGGAATGGGAAAAATGGCGCGACGCCAATATGAAACCGCAGACCGGCGCCGATAAGCGCTGATTTCCCGCATTGTTCACCCCGAAATTATCGGGGTGAATAATCCGGGATAACAATACCGTGATTACTTCTTTTATACCCAAACAGATAAAATACGACGGCCGGCAGATACAATCGCTCTGGGCCTATAAAACATTCGGCATCCAGGGCGACAGTATCGTGTCGTTTATCGGCCCCTGCAATATCCCCTTTGCCAATATGGTCGACCAGGAAGACCGCCTGGCCAGGAGTAAAATCTACAGCCGGTTGATGCTTCATTTTATCGTTGAGCATTTTGATACGGACCTGGATAAAGCGATTCTCAGGCAGCGGCTGTTGTCGGTAATTGTTAAAGACGTGCTTGGAAGCGCCTATAAAATCCGCGGCATCCGGCGCGACGGGGACGATCTTTACGACCCCGATAGCCATCATCGGGGCAAGCTGGCCAAGCTGTCGATTTCCATTGCCACGGCCAGCCCGGTTTCCACCAAGATACATTTCGGCATCAATATCAAGTCAAAAGGCGCTCCGGTTTTGGCCAAAGGACTGGACGATTATGGTATCAAATCGGTTAAATCATTTGCGCTGTCGGTGATGGAGCAATACTGCGCTGAAATGGCATCCGTCAATAAAGCCAGAACCAAGGTGAGTTGGATTAAGTAGGATTTATTCTGTCCTGGGGTAACGGTAATTCTTCCGCTGCCGTATCCGCACCCAATAAAACTGTTTCGGGCTCGCCGGCTGATTTTGATATCAACCAAAGATTCACCAGGTTAATCAGGAAATGGGCGGTTATCGGCGCGATGAGGTTATGGCCGGTATAATCATAAAGTCCGCCTAAAATAAATCCCATAACTATTGCGAATATCGTCCAGGGTATCATAGGCCGGGAAACCGGGAAATGCATCAGCCCGAATAAAACGCTTGTCAGCGCCAATCCCAGGTGCGGCTGGACCGCCCCGCGGAATATGGTTTCCTCGCCAACGCCGCTGGCCAGCGCGATAATAACAACCTCATAGAATTTTAAGCGGCCCAGTATCCGCCGGAATTCTTCTTCCAACCGCTTGAATAAACTGACATTGGAAAGGAGCTGCGTTACGGCAATGATAACCGCCGCTACCACGGCGCCCAATCCGAAATACACCAGGGAATTACTGCCGGCCCAGAACGATTTAACAAAACTGATGCCGGTGGAGTTCTGGGTCATCAATATGGCAAAGGCCGCGCCCAGGAAACCGATACCGTAAACAGCCGCCACGAACGGCGCCAGGCTGACGCTTCCGGGTCCGGTGGCGGTTGTTTCGACCGGGCTGGCTTTAACCGGCCTGAGCCGGGTCATAACCAGCACGGCCGTGATACCGCCCAGGGAGTCAAACAGAAAATCCCATTCGCTCATCTGGCGGCCGGGGACGAATAACTGGTGCCACTCGTCGCTGAAGGCGTAGATAGCCGCTGATAAAACGCTGATAACCGGGGCCTTGTTCCTGAGAAATCCGCCCGAATCGACGCAGGCCCGGTAAACAAGATAAGCCAGCACGGCATATTCGAAGAAATGGGCGATTTTATCAGGCGATATGTCTGGGCTGACCGGCAAGGGCGGGAGTTGGAAACTGGAAACCAGGAATATCAGGCCGGCGTAGGCGCCCGTCAATAACCAGTAACGGTGTTTCATCCGGTTATTTCTTAATTTTCTTTATTTCCTGGGTCAGAACCGGGACGACCTCGAACAGGTCGCCCACCACGCCGTAATTAGCCACTTTGAAAATGGGCGCTTCGGGGTCCTTGTTTATGGCTACAATGCACTTGGATGACGACATTCCGGCCAGGTGCTGGATGGCGCCGGAGATGCCGCAGGCGATGTAAACAGTCGGGCAGACGGTCTTGCCGGTCTGGCCGACCTGGTCGTCGTGCGGGCGCCAGCCCGAATCAACCGCGGCGCGGGATGCGCCGACTGCGCCGTTGACGGTCTCGGCCAGCTCTTCTAAAATCTTATAGTTCTCCGGTCCTTTCATGCCCCGGCCGCCCGAAACGATGATATCCGCCTCGGTCAAGGGCATCTTTTTTCCTTCGGCCTTTACAGCTTCCTTGAAAACCATCCGCCGGTCATCGGCGCCAAGCGCTACGTCCAGTTTTTCCACCACCGGGCTCTTCGAGTCGTCCGGTCCCGCTGAGGCGGGAAACATCTTGGGCCGGAGCGTTATGACAGCCGGAGACTTATTAATTTTTATGGTAACTATCGCTTTGCCCGCGTAAACCGGCCGGCGGACGATGAAGTTGCCCTCGTAAGAAATGCCGATGCAATCCTGCGCGGCGCTGGACTGAAAGGCTGACGCAACGCTGCCGCCGAGGTCCTTGCCCACCGGCGTTGCGGACATAAAAACAGCCAGCGGATTGACTTTGGTTATAGCCTGATTCAAAGCCTTGGTATAAGCCGCCGTGGTGTAAGCCTGGAAATCCTTGCCGTCAACCACGAATACTTTGCTGGCGCCGTAAGCGCCGACGCCCTTGGCCAGGCCCTCGATTTGATAGCCGACCAATAGCCCGATTACCTCGGACTGGATTTTATCGGCCTGCCGTTTGGCTTCGGATACGGCTTCCAGAGATAATTTCTTTATTGCGCCGTTTGAGACTTCGATAAATACTAAAATAGGTTGTGGCATAATAGACCTCCGCTAACAAATATTTATATTACTTTCGCTTCTTGATTAAGCAGTTTGACCAGTTCCGGAACGGCCTCGGCGCCCTTGCCGACGATGCGCCCGGCCGGGCGGCTGGGCGGATATTCCATTTTTATTACTTCTAATGCCGGCGGAACGCTTATGGCGGCGTCCTTTTCTTCCAGCGGTTTCTTCTTGGCGGACATGATTCCTTTAAGCGATGGGTAACGCGGCTCGTTCAGCCCTTTCTGCGCCGTGAATACGGCCGGCAGAGTCACCTCTAACACCTCGGAGCCGCCTTCTATCTCGCGGTGCGCCGTGGCCTTGGCGCCGGACAGCTCTAACTTGATTATCAGGCTGGCAAACGGGATATTGAGCAGCTGGGCCAGGATTGCTGGGACCTGAGCGTTATCATCGTCTACCGCCTGCTTGCCGGCCAGGATGATATTATACGGCATCTGTTTTATCTGATTTGCCAGGGCTGAAGCAATTATAAACGGGTCGGTCATGAACTGGGCCGGCGATTTGAGAAGCACGGCCTTGTCCGCACCCATAGCCAGGCAGGTCCGTAAAGTCGTGGCCGCTTCGGCCGGGCCGACCGTAATGACCGTAACCTCGCCGGCGCCCAGTTTTTCTTTTATGCGCAGTCCTTCCTCCAGGGCGATTTCGTCAAACGGACTCAAAATATACTCCACGCCCGTCGTGTCCAGTGATTTGCCGTCCGCCGCGACACGAACATTAGTCTCTGTGCTCGGCACGCGCTTGATGCATACGATGATGTTCATATTTATCTCCTTTTTCAACCGTTAATAAGAACCTTTAAAATATTAAACAATCTGATTATTTCAAGAAATACCGAACTAAAAACTAACCGCTTAATGCTTGACCCGGCCGGAGATACGTGGTAAATGTTATTTTTAAGAGGAGTATTCGGATGACAGAATCAAAAGGGCTGACGCCGGTATACATTGAGGCGTTTAATCTGGATGACGCCTGGTTCCAGTGCCTGAGCAAAATACTCGACTTCGGCCACACCTACACCATAACCCGCGGCAGTTTCCAGGGCCAGCGCCGGCTGGAGTTCGATTACGTGGCGGTTCAGATAAAAAAACCCGGCCAGCGTCCGATTATCCCGATGATGCCCGAGGGCTCATCCATTCCGGCGCCCACCTCCATGGAATACGTGGAACAATATATGAACTATTTGCTGACCGGAGTCAAGCAGGCCGGCGAAGATTACACCTATGGCGAGCGGCTGGTCGACCCCAGAGTTAAAGTGCCCGGCACCCAGGATGCGGCCAATATGTTCAAAGAAATGCCGCTTGACGTTAACCAGATAGAAGAAGTCATAAAGATGTACAAGAAAGACGGCCACGGTACCAATCAGGCTACTATGGAAATCGGCATGCCGTCCGACATTAAATTAGTCGACCCGCCCTGCCTGCGGATTATTGACACCCGGATCCGTTACGGCAAGCTGCATTTTATGCTATACTTCCGTTCCTGGGATTTATGGGCCGGGTTTCCGTCTAATCTGGCCGGGTTGCAGCTGTTGAAAGAATATATGGCCGGCGAAATCGGCGTTGAAGACGGCGAAATAATCGCCGCCAGCAAAGGCATGCACCTCTACGAATATACCTGGGAAATTGCCCGGATGCGCACCCAAAAGACATCATCCGTCTCGGATAAATAAGGAAGATTCATATGAAGAAAACGAGAATTGTTTTAATGATGCTGAGTATTATAGCGGTTTTTGCCTTAAGCTGCCAATCCTGGCCGAAGAATTTACAGCCGCTGTATTATTTAAAGAAACCGTCTATTATAGTTTATCTGGACCCCGAAACTAATTGCGCGAATTATAAGACATTTTCCGTCGTGCCGTATTCCGTGATTAACAAGGAACCCAAACAGGAATCCATAGCCGAGAAACAAATAATGTTTTTTATACGCAACCAATTGGAATCAAGGAATTATCAATTCGTAAGTTATGATGAAACTCCGGATTTTGTTATTACGGTGAATTACGACTGTAAATATAATCAGCAGTATATTCCGCCGGAACGGGTGACCATGCCCAAATATATACCCGGCCAAACAATAACCAGCTATATGACCACTACGCACAGCGGTGATGCCAGGTTGTGGGGTAATTACACCTCCACTACCGCGATTTCAACTGAAATACCGGGCAAATGGATAGAAGAAACATATACCCGCCCCGGATATACCGTGGGTTATTATTACCCTTCTGCGACTATGACCGCCTGCGAAAAAGCGGGCAGCAAAGAAATATGGAAAGCCTCCGGCAACGCCATATCCAACTATGAGGATTTCCGCATCTCCGGACAGCTTCTTTTATCAGGCATGTTAAACAAATTCCCGATATGCAATAATACCGCAACGAATTATACGGATGAGCGGTTAAAACTTACATACATAATAGCTACCGTGGACGGCAACAACTATTATCCGACGATTTGGCGGCCCGACGACGAGACGGCGGCGCCCAACAAGGATTTCAAGATGGGCGATATGATTTATTCTATTAACGACGAGCCGACCGTAAATAAAACATATTCACAAATAAGAAAAATGCTCAGCGGGCTAAAAGGGACCGAATTAAGCATCAAATTCCGGCGGGATTTTAAGCCGGAAGAAATCAAGCTCAAAATATAGTTATTTTCTTGCCGGCAAACATAATAAAATGAATAAAATATCTGTAGGTATCATTGCCGGGCTGGTTTTTGGGGTTGCCGATGTGCTGATAATGATACCGCTCAAATACGAAAACCGCAGGAAAAGACTGGAAGCTATGGCCGGGGCTTTCCTGGAACGGGTCATGACCGGATTCTTGATACCAAACGTAGATTTGCACATGAACCCGGCATTAAGCGGCGCGATACTCGGGTTGGGGCTGAGCCTGCCCACCGCTATTATAACCCGGGTCTATGCCCCGATAATCGGCATCGGCGTCGTCGGCAGCGCAATCATAGGTTTTGTTGTTTAGAGCCCTTCTAATAGAGGGCTTATCCCTGCGTTTGCCGCATGGGATGGCCGGGACAGTTCAAGTAAAACAAATTACCGGCATTTATCCTGACCATTATGGAAAAACAGAAACAAGCGTATCTTTATGCAACGACCGTCGTATTATTGTGGGTAACAGTCGCCTCCGCCTTTAAAATATCGTTAAGATACCTGAATTTTCTCCAGTTATTATTATACGCTTCTCTTACCTCAGTTTTTGTTCTTTTTCTTATTATATTGGTTCAAAATAAGTGGGCATTGCTCAAAAGTTGCTCAAAGAACGACTATTTACATTCAGCCTTGCTTGGCTTTTTGAACCCATTCCTGTATTATGTAATACTGTTCAAGGCTTATGAACTGCTTCCGGTCCAACAGGCCCAACCTTTGAACCAGACCTGGATAATAGTGCTTTCATTATTATCAATAGTTATCCTCAAGCAAAAGATTGGGGTTAAGCATATCCTGGCAATCATTATCAGTTTCATAGGTGTTCTTATTATCTCAACGCAGGGGAAAATCGCAGGTTGCCATTTCAGCAGTTCCCGGGGCGTAATGCTGGCACTGGCCAGCGCCTTTATCTGGGCGTTGTTCTGGATTTATAACATCAAAGATAAGCGCGACGAGACAATAAAACTCTTCTTGAATTTCGTATTTGGCTTTATTTTCGTCCTGATTGCCTGCCTTGTATCCTCCCGGATGGCAAAGCCGTCACTGGCTGGGCTTATCGGCGCGGTTTATGTCGGAGTTTTTGAGATGGGGGTTACTTTCGTGCTCTGGCTCAAGGCATTGCAGTTATCAAAAACAACCGCTCAGGTCAGCAATCTGATATATCTTGTGCCGTTTTTATCGCTGATTGTGATAAACTTTGTATTAGGAGAAAAGATTTTATTTTCAACAGTTATCGGTTTATTTCTCATTATGGGCGGCATAATAATCCAGCAACAAAACTCATCAGGGAATCCGGCAGCGCAACAGTAACAGGACTAATATTCGCACCAGAGATTATGGTTTAGTTCCGATAGAAACTCCGATAAATACTACATACGCCCCAGATTCCTTGACATTTTTCGCCAAATCAAATAAACTTGGATGCAATTAAGGAGGTGTCCCATGAATATTTCTGCCAAGGCGCTGATAGTTCTGATACTTATGGCAATAGTTCCCGCCTGTTCCAGCACGAACGAAAATAATTTTGCAAAGACGAGAGCGGATTATATAAAAGCGTATTATAATTCAGCTATAACTAAATCTGAATCGGGTGATTATACAGGCGCCATAGAGGATTACACTAAAGCCATAGAAATAGACCCAAAACTTGCCAAAGCATACTATAATCGCGGTGCGGCTAAAGAAAAAACAGCCGATTATAAAGGGGCAAAAGAGGATTTGCTTAAAACTCTTGAGCTTTACCCGGACTATAAATCTGAAATATACCCAAAGCTTGAAGAGATAAACAAGAAACTCGCCAAGCAACAGACCGGCGCCAATCCGGAAGCATATTATAATTCAGCCGGGGAAAAATATAAAGCAGGTGATTATACAGGGGCCATAGAGGATTTTACCAGGGCCATAGAGATCGACCCCAAATATGCCGGCGCATACTGCTGCCGCGGAAATGCCTATAAGAATAATGGCAAGTTAGATAAGGCGATAGCGGACTATAATGAGGCCATCAGGCTGAACCCGAAATACGCCGAGGCATACAACAACCGCGGTGAGACCAAGATTGTATCTGGTGATTATCAAGGCGCCGTAGAGGATTATACCAAGGCCATAGAAATAGATTCAAAACGCGCCAAAACATATTACAATCGCGGTATGGCTAAATATGGGAAAGATAATAAAGGCGCCGTAGAGGATTTTACCAGGGCCATAGAAATAGACCCAAAGGATGCTACCGCATACTATAAGCGTGGCTTAGCCAAGTTTGAAACAGGCGATAATAAAGGGGCCATAGAGGATTGCACCAAGGCTATAGAAATAGACCCGAAATATGCCTATGCCTACGGAAGCCGCGGCGAGGTTAAGGTTGTGACAGGTGATAATAAAGGCGCCATAGAGGATTTTACCAGGGCTATAGAAATAGACCCAAAATATGCCTCAGCATACTCCTTTCGCAGTATGGCTAAGTTTAACACAAGCGATTATAAAGGGGCAAAAGAGGATTTGCTTAAAATCATTGAACTTGACCCGAAACTCAAATCCCAAATAGAATTTGAGATTAACGAGATAAACAAGAAACTCGCCGAGCAGGAAAAACAGGACGTTGCTAACAAAACAAAATCCGAATCCGGTGATCGTACGAAAGAGGCCAAGGCAACGGAGGAAAGCCCGAAAGACTCCAACGCTTACAACAATCAAGGGGTAGCTAAAGCCGGCAAGGGGAATTATAAAGGCGCCATAGAGGATTTTACCAAGGCCATAGAAATAAAACCGACAAATACCACAGCATACGTTAATCGTGCTTTGTATAAGGAGAAATCAGGTGATTTTAAAGGGGCAAAAGAGGACCTGCTTAAAGCGGTTGAATTTGACCCAAGTCTTAAAGCTGAGATGGGTCCAAAAATTAACGATATAAACAATAAAATCATCGAGCAAGAAAAGCAGAACAGCGCTAACTTACAAGTATATTGTAAATCGGCTGAAACCAAATGTTCATTGCGTGACTATACCGGCGCCATAGAGGATTATACCAAGGCCATAGAAATAGATCCAAAAAATGTCGAGGCGTACTACACTCGCGGCACTATTTATTATTATTTAGGCGAGGTAGACAAGGCTATTGCAGATTATGATAAGGTAATCAAGATCAACTCCAAATATGCCAATGCGTACTATAACCGCGGCATTGCCCTTGTTAAAAAAGGCGAGGTAGATAAGGCAATTGCAGATTATGATAAGGCAATTCTGTTGAATCCAAAATTTGCCGATGCATACAACAACCGTGGAACTATCTATTATAATAAAGGCGAGTTAGATAAGGCAATAGCAGATTATAATGAGGTAATCAGCATTAACCCAAACAATGCCGAGACATACTACAACCGCGGTTTGGCGAAGTATTATACAAGTGATTTTAAAGGGGCGAAAGAGGACCTGCTTAAAGCGGTTGAACTTGACCCGAGTCTTAAATCCAAAATAGACCCCAAAATTGACGAGATAAACAAGAAACTCGCCGCACAAAAAAAGCAGGGCAGCGCTAAATAGACTAGAAGCGGGTTCATAAGGTACAACCTGTAGTTGCCCGATTCATCGGGCTCAATAAATTGAGCAACTACAAGACAGTGTTATCAGCATCTACATACTTATGAAACCACTTGTACACCACCCTAATCTGCTTAGTCTCGCGGATAAGATAATCCAAGCCGAACAGTCCTATTCCTTCAGCTCTTGTTCGTTCGGCCGGTGTATTCGAGGAACGTGACTATCAGGAGCAACAGAACTACCTGGGCGAAAATAATCAATGGGCCGATATAACCGCTGGCTGATTTGATGTGGTAAAGCAATACTGCCGAAAGGCCGGTGCAGAATGTCAGGAAATATATGAACATCACGGCATGGGGAACGGTCATGCCTAACGCTACCAGCCGGTGAGCGAAGTGGTTCATGTCGCCTTTGAATATCGGTTTCCGGTTCCGTAACCGGATTATGACCACGGCCATGGTATCAAAGACCGGGATGGCCACGACCAACAAAGGCGTGAAAATGGAGTAAAGCGGGTAAGATTCCTTATAGAAGGTAAACAGCACGGTCAGAATGGCAATAAGATACCCGATAAATAGGCTGCCGGCATCGCCCATAAATATCCGGGCCGGGTGGAAGTTAAACAATACGAAAGCAACGCAGGCGCCGGCGATGGCGGCCAGGAATGAGGCGATGAAATCTTGCCCGGTTTGGAGCGCGACGACCAAAAATATGCCTGCGACGATAGCCGAGATGCCGCCGCTCAGACCATCCATATGGTCCAGCAGATTGAATGAGTTGGTAACAATAACCAGCCAGCCGACAGTAATGGCACCGGAGATTATCCGGCCGGCGATGCCGTATTTGTCCAGGAAAAGAGAGAAAGACAGCCCGTTTACCACCAGGAAGGTTAGGATGATAATTTGGAATAACAGCTTGGTTCGTGCCGAGAGGGCTTTCATATCGTCATAAAGCCCCAGGAAAAACATAGCTGTGCCGGCCAGGAATATTACGGATAGGAGCGGCAACATCTTGAACACCCCGGGCAGATAGTTGTATACCTCGGAGGGCAGCCAGCTGACCGGCTGTCCGCGTTTTTCCAGATAGTAGGCGCTGCCAATAGCCAGGATGAATGTTATCAGGACGCCCAGGAACAGGGCGATGCCGCCGCCCAGCGGCATCGGCGTTTTGTGGACCTTGCGTTCGCCGGGCTCGTCAACAAACCCAATGGTCAGCGATATCTTGCGCACGAGCGGCACCAGTCCCAGCGTTAATGCAAATGCCGTGATACACGTTATCAGAACGACTAAATTCATATTATTTTATAACTTTGGCCAGATCGGATTTCATCAATAACACGGCTTCTTTGATCTTGGCCAGCCAATTTGTTGTTTCCGGATTTTTATAGGCAAAAATGAGGCTCCGGCTGGCGTTGACAATGGCGCCCAATCCGGTTTCGTTAAAGTATTTCTTGAGGTCTTTTCCCGAAAGATTTCGGGACTGAGCCCCGTAACCGGGTACTAGGAATATAATGTTGGGCATCTGTTTCCGAAGCACGGCAGCTTCTTCGGGGAATGTGGCGCCGACCACGGCGCAAACCGAACTGTAACCGTTTTTACCGACCAGACCTTTGCCCCATTTTACCACCTCGGAGCCGACGGCTTCGTAAAGGCGTTTGTTTTTGCCATCAGAACTGATGATTTGGTCCTGGAAATCTTTAGAACCGGGGTTTGAGGTCTTGACCAGGATGAAAAGACCTTTATCGGTTTCTTTGGCGACCTTGACAAACGGCTCGACGCTGTCACTGCCCATATAGGGGTTGACCGTGACCGCGTCAGCCGCCGAGTTTTTGAGGTAGGCGATAGCATAGGCCTGAGCCGTGGAAGCGATGTCGCCGCGCTTGACGTCGGCAATTACTATCAATCCTTTTTTGCCGGCGTAAGACATAGTTTCGTAAAACGCCCTGACGCCTTCCATGCCGTATTGTTCGTAGAAAGCCGATTGCGGCTTGACGGCCACGGCGATATCAGCCACCGCATCGATAACGGCTTTGTTAAAATCAAGGATAATCTTAGCCGCGTATTCCGCAGGGTTGTTTTTTAAGCTGTCGTAACGGCCGGTTATTTCCTGAGGCATCAGGTCTAGGCGCGGGTCCAGCCCTACGCAGATGGCGCTATTTTTTCTCTTTATCGATTCGATCAACCTATCCGCGAAGTTACTCATAATTTTACGCAAAAGCCCGAAATCGTTCAGGGCTTAACCTTTTTTGCTTGCTTTGGTGTCTTGTCCGTGTTGACGGCGCCCATGGCCATGGTCTTGTAGGCATCGCGCTGGCCCAGCCGAACCCGAATTCTCATATTTTTATTGGTCACCGACTGCTTGATTATTTTGCCCCGGGCGGCCAGGTAGGCCATAGCCTTGCCGTTGCCTATGGGTACCCGGAAATTCCATTCACGCTGATGTTCAGATATAACCTTTTCTAATTCGGCGTCAAGAACTTCCAGTCCTGTGCCGCGTAGGGCAGAAATGGCTATGCCGCCGGTTTGTTTCTGAAGTATGGCCATATCCATCGGGTCGGCCCGGTCGGCTTTGTTGAGCAGAACCATGATTTTCTTATCGGCGCAGTTTAAGTCTTTAAGCACCTGATGGACAGCTTCGATATGTCTTGGAGCTTCAGTTGAGCTGCCGTCCACGAGGTGTAACAGAAGGTCGGCCGTGGACACTTCTTCCAGCGTGGCGTAGAACGATGCCACCAGGTGATGCGGCAGTTTATGGATGAACCCGACCGTATCCGAGAGGAGTATTTTCTGGCCGCTCTTGAGTTTCCAGACATGGGTTTTGGTGTCCAGCGTGGAGAAAAGCTTGTCCTCGACCAGTACGTCGGTGTTGGTGAGTTTGTTCATCAATGTGGATTTACCGGCGTTGGTGTATCCAATCAGACAGACCGTAAAACTTTCGGCCCTGGAAGCGGCTTCCTGCCGACGCCGGTCCTGGATATTCCGGAGTTCGCGTTTGAAATGGACAATCCGGTTACGGGCCATTCGGCGGTCTATTTCCAGCTGTTTTTCACCGGGTCCGCGTCCAATCATCACCCGGCCGGCCAGCCGGGAAAAATGGCTCCAAAGATGTTTCAAGCGCGGAAGATTGTATTCCAGCTGTGCCAGTTCGACCTGAAGCTTGGCCTGTTTAGTTCGGGCGTGCGTGGCGAAGATATCCAGTATCAGCTCGGTTCGGTCAATAACCTTGATGCCTTCAATTTCGCTTTTCGGTTTATTCGGGTTGAAGATCTCTTCCAAGTTGCGCTGGTGCGCCGGCGAGAGGTCGCTGTCAAAGATAACCGCATCGATATAATTTTCAGTATTTTTATAGCCGTTGATTAAATCGGCTATTTCCAGGGCCTTGCCCCGGCCGATGTAATAAGCCGGGTCCGGCCGTTCGCGGCGTTGGGTGATTCTGCCCACGACCACCGCGTTATCCGTTTCAGCCAGTCGCTCCAGCTCGTTCATATTAGCCGGTTCGCCGTCCCGGTCTAGCCCAACCAATAATACCTGTAGCTTGTGCACCGTTAAAAATGAGCGTTCCATAGTTGGGATGATTGTATTATAAAAATATAAGTTATCAAGACTTTTATACCTGTTTTGTGCGAAATGACCGGTTAACCCAGATAACCCATCAACCGGTAGATTAGTTTAGCGGCGGTAAATTCAGAGACGGTCTGGCCTTTGAGCGGCAGTAGTTCGACCACGTCGAATCCAACAACGTTTTTCTGACGGCAGACTAACCGCAATATATCCAGGACTTGGTACCAGCCCAGTCCGCCCGGCTCGGGGGTTCCGACGCCGGGGATGACTGACGGATCAAAGGCGTCAAGGTCTATGGTTATGAAGATATCTTTTGACTTCAGCGCCTTGAGCACCCGGTTGGGCAATTGCGGCTCCCGGCACTGGTCATGGGCTTTAAAGGCGGTTAGCGGCCGGTGTTTCATAAGTTCGTTGCATTCCGGAGTCATGCTTCGGATGCCGACCTGGACAATAGAGGCGGGCTTTAAGCCGATAATCCGGCGCATTACGCAGGCGTGGCTATATTTTGAGCCTTCATATTCATCCCGCAGGTCGGAATGGGCGTCAAAATGTAATATTGAGAGTTGGGGATATATATTCCGGTAAGCTTTTGCCAGCGGATAAGTAACGCTATGCTCGCCGCCCAGGCCGACAATTATTTGGCGGCGTGAGAGCCGGTCGACAAGGCTGGCCGCATATGCGGACAGGGCCGGTATGAATTTGTCCGGCCCGGCGCAGAAATTCAGGGTCTCCGGATGAATGGTGCAAATGCCGTTGCGCAGGCAGGTTTCTTTGAACAGCTCCTCATCGTAGTGCTCAACTTGGGCAGACGCGTCGAGTATTGCCTTGGGTCCGTTGACCGTGCCTTTGCCGTAAGAAGTAGTTTGCTCATAGGGCAGCGGCAAGACAACAAACCGCGCCTTTTTAAGAGGCGCCGCAGGCACGCCAAGGAAATTCAACTGTTTCATAACCGGTGATTTTAACCCGTGTTAATAAATTGTCAACCATTTTAGGCCGGCGGTGATTAGTTTGCTTGTTTGACGTAAAGCCCCCGGGTTTTGTTGAAGAAGTCCAGGTAAGGTTTTGTCTGGTAGTCCGGATATGCCCAGGGAAATGGCTTGAACCCGTCTTTGGTTTTATATTGCAGTGTCACCTCGGCGTAGATGCCGTTATTAAGATAAATCCTGTGATTGTAGTCCTTGGTTGTAACTAAAACCATCTTGCTTTTATCCAGATAGCCCGGGTCAATATTTATCGGGCGGACTGCCGATTTTTCCGGAAATTGGCCGGCCAGTTCTTTTTCCATCAGGTTTGTGCGCATTTTTATCCGGGCAATTTCATCGGGCATTATCGGCCGCTGGAATGAAAGAAACAGGCGCTTTAAGTTGGCGCCCATCTCTTTGTCGTAATAATCGGTAAAATCGAAAACTATCGGGTCGCTCCGGAGTTCAATCGGCCCAAACTCTTTGGCCAGCATAGATTCGGCTTGTTTAAAAAGATGATGATATCCGGATATGAGGCCGGTAAAAAGCTTTACCGGCGGCGGTGTAAGGATTTCACCCATTTGATTATTTTAATCTGATAGACGGACAAATCCGTTTAATTAAATTACTTTTCTATCAGGAAATCAGCTATCTGGTCCGCGGTACGTTGTATTTTTTCTTCTGTTTCGTATCGGCCGCTTTCAACCAAGGATTTTACCTGCATAATTTTAGCATACCTGATGCCCGGGGAGCTTAAAAGAGGCTTTAAGAACCTTTTAACTTCTGAGCGATTGGTCTTGCGGCAACTGGTTTTACGATTAGGCAGTTCTTGGGGATTATAATCCTGTGATTTCTGGTTCAATTCCGGCGAGTCGTTTTCTATCCTCATACACCCCCTCCTTTACCCCCTAAGAATTCTATCTTGCGATACTCTCTGGGCACTCTCGATGCCCATATATATTATCGGCGCCCTCTGTATAGAACTTAAATAATACGCCAAGCGGTTTGAACCCCTTAAGTTCCTATAATAGGGCTGGTTTTTCTTGAAAGAATTATATATTAGTCTATAATATAATTTCTTATGCCTTTGAAACGACTAATTTATTTATCGGTCATCCTGACCTTTATTGGTGGCGTTGCTTTATTGTGTGGATGGACGGATTCCGTTAGAGATAAAGCAACGGTAAATAACGGCTTTGTTTTTAATAGTCGGTATAGCATTTCTTCCGGCAGCATTTCGGTAAGTGAATCTGGCACTGCTAACGGAGAAAATACTACTCCGAACAATCCAAAAAAAGCCTCCGTCTCGACTGAACTCTCGCCGGAAAATCTACGTAACCTGCAGTTTATCGTCAGCCGGCTAAGAGATCTAGAATTCAAGAACTCAGTTGCGGTTGACAACAAAACCAGGGATACCTTAAAGATTAAAATGCTTGAGGATTTCGAAAAATCATCGAACCCCGCCGAAACCGCCAAGATTAAAAAAACCCTGGTTAAGTTCGGTTTGGTCCCGCCGGATATAAACTTGGATAAATTTATGGCTGACCTTTATACCGAACAAATAGCCGGTTATTACGATGCCGAAGCCAAGGAGCTTTACACTATTTCTCCCGGATCGGCCGACAAGGTTGAGCCTCAAAAGGAAATATTTGGTGTGCCATGGGAGCGGTTGACGGTTATCCATGAAATGACGCATGCACTGCAAGATCAGCATTTTGATCTTCTGTCTTTGCCTATGGATTCCCTTGAAAATGACGATCTGGCCACGGCGGTAAAGTCTCTAATAGAAGGTGAAGCAACTTTCGTGATGTATGATTACCTTTTCAGACAGGGCGGGCTTAATATGATTCTATTGCCCGATATGTCTAAGTCGTCCGAAGAAGCACCGCCAGGTGCCAATGAATCTATTATGGAGCAGGCTCCTCCTTATATAAAGGAGGGTTTAACTTTCCCTTATGTTAAAGGAGTGGAATTCATAAAATTCATCAAAGGACGCGAGGGCTGGGCGGGAATTGATAAAATATATTCCGATTTGCCTTCGTCCACAGAGCAGATTCTTCACCCGCAAAAATACATACTCGAAGACCGAGACTATCCGGTAGCCGTCAAACTGCCTGAATTAAAAGAAGACCTGCCGTCCAATAAATGGCAGGTTCAGCTTCGGAACGTGATGGGGGAATTTAACGTGGAGATAATCCTGCGCCAGTTTTTGCCGACATTGAGAACGGAAAAAATCGCCGAAGGCTGGGGTGGTGATGAATTTATGGTCTGGGAAAATAATGATTCCAAACAGATACTTTTAGCTTGGTTTGTTAACTGGGATACAATTCGTGATGCCAAGGATTTTTTTATCGCTTATAACAAACTGATTAACCGCAAATACCAGGAATTGGAAAGCATGAAGAAAGACCCGTTGTTAAGAACCTGGAAAGAACGCAATAAAGATAGTTTTATTTTACTTGAACGGCGCGAGCAGGATGTTCTAATCATTGAAGGAGCAACACAGGAACTGCTAAATACTTTAACTGATTCTGTTTGGAAAGGCACTTCAAAAGAACTTCTTAAGGAAGTAAAAAGGATAGACCCAAACAAGAAAAAAGAATTAGAAAAAGAGAAGGAAAAGGGGAAGAAGTAGCAGGATTACTCCTCGGAGGCAAACTAACCCGGAAAGAAGCAATAACTATACTTTGGCAGTTTGAGCGTAGCGAATTACTGCCAAGTATAGTTGGCTGTAATTTACTACGTTCTAACGGCCAACTAAAATCAGCAGATTATTTCGGGTTCATGTAAATTATGAAATCAAGCCGTCGTTTATACATTAGTGCATTTTCACTGATTGAACTCCTGGTTGCCATAGGCATTTTCTCGTTTCTTGTTACCTTATTAGCCGCTTTGCTGACCTCTGGCCTGGGCATCTGGCAGGACAGTGAGGGCAAAGGCGATTCCGCGGTTCGGGCCCAGCTTGTTTTGGAACAGGTACAGAAAGACTTAGCATCAGCCTTCTCCAATAAAGAAAATAAAGTCTTTGCCATAAATGCTTTCTGTGCTGATGGTTTTCCGAATTATGTTTACTATCCCGAGCCTAATTTCTGTTGCCGCCGCAACACCACGAGCAATAAACAGTTGGTTTATGTCACTTGCCAAGACAATTCTTTTTCCGGAGCAACCTCGCTCAGTTATAGATATGGCCGCAGTATTAAGAGAATTGTCTATGGTACCGGAGATGGCTCTGATGCCAATAATCTTATCCGTGCCGTAATTGACCAGAATACCGCAATAGCCTTCTGGCAGGCCGATTTAGGTGCTGCACAGGATCTATCAACGCTTTTTAACACGCCCACCCCTTCTGTAAAAAGTATTTTTGAAGGCGTAGCGTATCTGGGTTTTCAATTCTTACCCCCGAGCCAGGGAGGGCAGGAACCCAGATTTAGCGAATGGGATTCCCGCGAAGGAGACTTGTTCGAAAATTTACGCAACGGTATACTCCAACCGCAGACAGGGACCCAAATGGTCATCACCCAGACTTTGCCCTGTACTATTGAATTAGAAGTAATCGTCCGGCCGGCCGGCGCGCCCAAACTTATGCTTTATACGGATATCGGGGCTGCTGATACCGAAATAAAACTTAACCAAACCAGGCCGCTCATAGGTCCGCCGGGTTATATCAAAATAGATAATGAATGGATGTCCTTTGACAGAAAAGAAAATTTTACCGTCAGGATAAGCCAGCGGGGGCTTAAAAACACCGTTTCGTCTGGCCATCAACGGGGCGCTGAAGTGATATACGGAGAATTATTTAAAGTAACATTTTTGATAAAATGACAAAGATTAATTCTAACCGACATGCTGGTAAAGTTGCAGAAAAAACTAATAGCAACTTTAATATTTTCAAGTCTCAAATGGGGTTTACTTTATTGGAAATCTTGGTTAGCTTGATGATTTTGACCATTGGTTTAGCCAGTGTTTTCGGGCTTTTCGGTGCAGGCGCCCGTTCGTACCGCCGCAGCATTGACGACATTACTGCCAGTGAAATGGCCCAGACTATTTTTACAGAACTAAATAATAGAGAGAACCTGAACCTGGAAAACCAATCTAACCAAACTCATCCTAACTTCCCAGCCATATATAAATATGATCTGATGTTTCAGGAAATTAGCGACCTGCCGGATAGAGTTATCTTGGTAGTGCTCAGGATAAAAAAGAATGAGGGTCTGGGCGGAGGAGAAGAGTTCCAGATGCTTCTGAAGCCTCGTACAAAAACGCCTTGATAATTCTTTGATACCAGGCTATGAAATCTGCTCTGATACAGCTGCTTCTTAAGAGAAATATTTTTGCTTCGCGCCGGTTGGGGCAAAATTTCCTGATAGACCCTAATTTCTTTAAATACATAATCCGCGCGGCCAATATATCCGAATCAGATGATGTCATTGAAATCGGCTCCGGACCCGGCATACTAACCGAATTGCTTTCCCGCCAAGCGCGCTCGGTAATTGCCGTGGATATTGACCAAAAACTGATTTCTTTGGCCAGGGAATCGCTGGGCGGCCAAACGAATATTCAGTTCATTAATGCTGATATCCTGAATAAATCACGAACCGAAATAAATACCGATGTTGCCCGTCACCTTTCACCAGGCATTTGCTATAAAACAGTCTCCAATCTGCCCTATAAAACAGCCGTGCCGATAATAATGACCCTGCTTGAATCGTGCCTGCCCCGCATAAGTGCGGGATTGTCTGCGGACTCATCAGGCGCGCTAAAAATAAAATCCATGCTGGTGATGACCCAGTGGGAGGCAGCTGAACGGCTGGTCGCTTCAACCGGCACGGCTCAATATAGCTCATTATCAGTGCGGGCCCAATACCTGGCTGATATCAGAATTGACCGTAAGGTTCCGCCGGAAGTATTCTACCCTAAACCAAAGGTTCAGTCAGCCCTGATTGTTATAACACCCAAGAATAATATCGATCAAATTTTGTATACTAACCTAAAATCATTTGTCTCCGCTGTATTCCGCTACCGACGTAAAACTGTTAATACCGCCCTGCAAAAATCCGGACTTTTCGGTGACAAACAAAATATCCAGAATTTATTATCTAAAGCCGGCATTGAATGCCGAACCAGGCCTGAAGATATTGGGTTAGAAGATTATATAAAATTATCCGGGTTATTGTGAGCAAACGGGCTATTGGATTCCATAGCCCGGATCATTCATCCCGAATGTTTTCGGGGTGAATAAGTCCGTTAGCGTCGTGCGTTGTGTTCCCCGATTCCCCCGAATGCTTTCGGGAGGACGGGGGCATCCCGCCGTAGCGGGACAGGGCAGATGAAATCAGACCGAGAGACTTACGGCCGGCTATCCCGCATTATCTTGCTATCACACTCTGTCCCGAACGCTTTCGGGACAGAGGTTTATGAATAATGCGGTATAGCAATGAAAAAGGCGCCCCGATATTAAACCGGGACGCCCTTTATTTCAAAATCTTTGCTGTTGTAGTGCAGCAGTTGTCGTCCCGTCCCGCCTTGGCGGGAGCGGGACGGCTTACTGCTGACTATAGTTGGCTGTAACGACTAAAGTCTAACAGCCAACTATTATGCCAGCTTCTTCCTGAGATGCTCGAGCATATCAGCCACCATTTTTGGCAAATCGTAATCGTGTTTCCAACCCCAGTCTTCGCGGGCTGCCGAGTCGTCTATGGACATTGGCCAGGAATCAGCGATTTTTTGCCTGAAGTCAGGAACATAGGTGCATTCGAACGCGGGGATATGTTTCTTCACTTCAGCGGCTATTTGCTTCGGAGAGAAGCTTATGGCAGCCAGATTGTAACTTGTCCGGACTTTGATTTTCTCTTTGTCAGCTTCCATAATTTGTATGGTTGCTTTTATCGCATCGTCCATATACATCATAGGCATCGTCGAATCGTCTTTAAGATAACAGGCATACTTTCCGGTTTTGATTGCGTCGTAGAATATCGCCACCGCATAATCGGTCGTTCCGCCGCCCGGTTCCGCCTTCCAGCTTATCAAGCCGGGATATCTGAGACCGCGAACGTCAAGACCGTACTTATTAAAATAATATTGGGAAAGCAGTTCACCGGCGACTTTGGTGACCCCATACATCGTAGTCGGTTCAAGGATAGTGTGCTGGGGCGTGTCTTTTCGGGGAGTTGTTGGGCCAAACACCGCAATCGAACTGCACAACAATATTTTCAGCTTATATTCAACTGCCAGGTCGAGAATGTTTTTCAAGCTGGTGACGTTAACATCCCAGGCAAGCTGCGGATTTTTCTCGCCTGTTACCGAGAGGATGGAAACAAGATGGTATATCTGGGTTAGTTGGTGCTTTTTAATCAGGCCTCTCATGAATTCTTTGTCTTCGGTTGCGCCTTTCTCGAGCACGCCGGCGAAGTTTGCCGGAATGTTGTGGTGCCCAAGAGCAATAACATTACTCGAGCCGTATTTTTTCTGCAACGCTTCAACAAGCTCTGTTCCGATCTGCCCGAATGCGCCTGTTACAAGGATTTTTTCTGACATATTTTTTTCTCCTCCCGCTGCGTCCCGATGGACATCGGGGTCCGCGAACACAACGCATGCGGCTTTAAACAACACTTAAAAACAGTTGTATTTCCCCCTCACCCCTGCTACCGCCCCAGCGGGGCAGGCAGGCTGCCCTCTCCCCTTGGGGGAGAGGAGAAAGGCGAGGGGGTATTATTCAACAAAACCTAAGTTATGGTTTTCTTATTTATATCTATTAATGATAGTGTCAAAAAGCGCCCCGATATAGCATCGGGGCGCCTTTTATTTCGTATTCCCTGTTGTGTGTAATTAGCCCCGATGATGCTTTGCTCATCGGGACCAGCCCGCAGGCAGTCCCGCGCTTATGCGGGATAAGTGCCAGTACGTCGTTACACTCCTACTGTCACTAAATTATCCTTAATTCCTGGCCGACCTTTTTAATTTTATCCAGCGCAAAGCGCAATTCTTCCTCGGTATGGGTTGCCGTGATAATTGTTCTGACCCGGGCTTTGCCCTTGGCAACCATCGGGAACACTATCCTCAGCCCGAACACCCCCTCTTCAAAAAGCCGCTGGCTGAACTTCTCAGTCAGGACTTCGTCGCCGATGATAATCGGCGTAATCGGCGTTTCGGAATTACCGATATTGAATCCCAGTTTCTGCAGTTCGGTCTTGAAGAACTTGCTGTTGCTCCAGAGTTTCTCGTGGCGCCAGGTTTCGGTCAGGACAACATCCATTGCCGCCATACAGGCCGCGACCACGCCCGGAGGATGCGCCGTGGTGAACAGGAACGGCCGGGCGGACTGTATCAGGTAATCGGTCAGGTTCTTGGTGCCGGCGATATAACCGCCCAAACAGCCCATCGCCTTGGAGAGCGTGCCCATATCGATATCCCATTGGCCCTGGAGATTGAAATGGTCAACCGTGCCGCGTCCGTTTTTGCCCAGGACGCCTTCGCCGTGAGCATCGTCAACCATTGTGAATGCGCCGTATTTCTTGGCCAGTTTGGCAATATCAGGCAGAGGCGCGATGTCGCCGTCCATGCTGAATACGCCGTCCGTGATAATCATAATTCTCGGCGCGCCCTGTGATTCCTTGAGCACATTTTCCAGTTCTTCCATATTCTTGTGTTTGTAGACTTTGCGCTGCGCCTTGCTCAAACGGACGCCGTCTATGATGCTGGCGTGATTAAGTTCGTCGCTGATGACCACGAACTTTTCGTCCTCGCCCTTGACCTTGCTGGAAAGCAAAGTCTGGATGACGCCCCGGTTGGCCGCAATGCCGGCCACAAACACCAGCGATGATTCCATATGCTTGAATTCGGCCAGTTTTCTCTCCAGTTCCAGGTGAATTTCCATCGTGCCGATGATGGGCCTGACCGAGGCGGTGCCGGCGCCCCATTTCTTGGTTGCCTCAATCATTGCCTCTTTCATCTTCGGGTGATTGGCCAGCCCGAGGTAGTTATTGGATGAAAGATTAACCACCTTCTTGCCATTGACGATACAGGTCGCCATCTGTTCACTGCCCAATATCCTCAACGGTTGGTATAGCCCCTGTTTCTTCAGGTCATCCAGTTCCTTCTGTAAAAAATCCAGTCCTGCCATACAAAAACTCCTTTCTATAGACCCCGCTCTTTGTTTTGCAAAGAGCGGGTATTAAATAGACTGTACTTTTTATCACGAACAAAAATCCATGTCAACTAAAACAGTATTTTGCATATCCCAAGCCCACGAGGGGCAATTTGAAATCTGGAATCTGTGTAATCCGTGGCTTTCCCTGTGCCTTTGTTACTCTGTGCCTTGTCTATGGTCTATCCTGTCCCTGGTTTTCTACATACTACCTACTGGTTAAATAATTTGACACTTCCGGATAAAATGCTTAATATAATCCAAAGGGAAGAAAATCGAGTGGATGTTAGTGGACAATAAATGGGATACAGTTTATGGCAGCTACATTCGGTAAATATACCCTTGAGAAGAAATTAGGCCAGGGCGGGATGGGCGCGGTTTACCTGGCTCTTGACCCGGCCTTGAACCGCAAGGTCGCCCTCAAGGTTATCACATCCAAGGATGAGAAACTCCTGGAACGATTCCAGCGTGAGGCCTCAGCCGTTGCCAAGCTCAAACACCCCAATATCGTTCAGGTTTATGAAGCCGGCATTATCAATAAACAACATTACTTTACAATGGATTATGTTGAAGGCACACCGTTGGATAAACTTATCCAAGCCAAGTCCAAACCCAGTTTTCAGAATATCGCCAAAATAATCCTGCAGGTTGCCTCAGCCCTGCATTATGCGCATAGCCAGAAGATAATCCATCGCGATATCAAACCGGGAAATATCCTGATTGATAAGAACGGTGAGACGTTCCTGACTGATTTCGGCGTAGCCAAACAACTCACCGGACTTGACCGCTCGCTGACCATCACCGGCACGGCCATAGGGACGCCAAACTATATGCCGCCGGAACAAGCACAGGGTAAAAAGGATGAGATTGACCCACGCTCCGACATCTTTTCTTTAGGGGCAACGCTTTATCACTGCCTGACTGGCCAGATGCCCTTTGACGGCAATGAGATATATGAAGTTTTATCTAAGGTAATCAATGAAGACCCGCCTGCGCCCAGTTCTATAGCCAGGATTATCCCGAAGGATTTAGAGACTATTTGCTTGCAGTGCCTGAATAAAGACAAGTCTAAACGCTATCAGACAGCAGGCGCATTAGCCCAAGACCTCAAGCAATATTTAGAAGGCGCACCCATTACCGCCAGAAGAACGAGTTATCTGGCCAGATTTAGGATTAAGGTGAAGAAGAACAAGATGGCAAGTTTAGCAATAACCGGGGCCATAGTCATTCTTATTACGGTAGTGATTGGATTAATGACATCATCAGCCGGTAAGGAGAAAGAGATAGAATCTTATAGGACTGAGGCAAAAAATGCGTTTGAGAAAAATGATTATGACAAGGCGAAAGAATGGTCTACTAAACTATTGGCGTTGGCGCCGGACGATGAAACCATAAAAGGCATCCTCAAGAAGAGCGAGAAGATAATCAAAGCGCAGGAAGATAAAAAACAGCAGGTAGATAAGCAAGTCAAAGAAGCGGCGGCCAAGGCACAAAGAACTGTGGATTTGAGGGCTAAGGCAAAAGAGATTCTGGAACGTGCTACAGGCGCGCCGACACCTGAACAGAAAATAAAGCTTGCCCAAGAAGCCCTTGCCATAGATTCGACCTTCGGCGATGCTTATCAGGTAATCGGATACGCATATAAAGAAAAGGGAGATAATGATAAGGCGTATGAGTATTTTAGCAAGGCGATTGAGGCAACACCAACCCTTGCCTATTCATATTATGAACGTGCTTTTATTACTCAGTATATCCGTAATAAACCTGATGAAGCCATCGCCGATTTTGAGAAGGTGCTGGAATTAGATCCCAACAGCCATATCGGCTGGTTTGCTAAAGGGAATATCGCGCTTAACAAACAGAAATATGACGATGCAATTGCAAGTTTCAGCAAGACAATAGAACTTTATCCGGAATATGACTGGGCATACAACAATCGCGGTAATGTCTATAGAGCTAAGGGCGAAATAGAACAGGCAATCAAGGATTTGAATAAGGCAATAGAACTAAACCCAAAGTTTGCGGAGGCATACATCAATCGCGGTAGTGCCTATCAGGATAAAGACGAGTTAGACCGGGCAATTGCGGATTATAATGAGGCACTTCGGCTTGCCCCGAAATTGGCTCCTGCATACACTAACCGCGGTACTGCCTATCAGAATAAAGGCGAGTTAGATAAGGCAATTGCGGATTATAATGAGGCACTCCGGCTTGACCCGAAATATGCCAATGCCTACACTACCCGCGGTAATGCCTATGCTAAAAAAGGCGAGTTAGACCGGGCAATTGCGGATCATAATGAGGCGCTCCGGCTTGACCCGAAAGATACCACTGCATACACCAACCGCGGTATTGCCTATAAGAACAAAGGCGAGATAGACCGGGCAATCAAGGACTATGATAAGGCAATAGAACTAAATCCACGGTATGCGAATGCTTACACCAACCGCGGGAATGCCTATTATAAAAAAGGCGACCTTGACCGAGCCATAGCAGACTGGACCAAGGCAATAGAACTAAACCCGAAGAATGCGAATGCATACACCGGCCGCGGGATTGCCTATGCAGATAAGAAGGATTACAAGAGGGCGATAGTGGATTTTGAGATGGTCCTGAAACTTGCACCGAATCATCCCAGCGTACCGGATGTAAAAAATGAGATAGAGCGATTAAAAAAAGAGAAATAGCGGGAAGGAGTAATTGAAATGAAAAAAATTCCTAAAAGATTTAGGGGTTATGCGGGTGAGCCTACCAGTGAAATGGAAGTAGTTTATTTATTTGGTGTTTTATGCAAACATTTGCCATTCCCTTTCGTCGTAAGAGCAATTAATGATACTTTCCCCGATTGTGAAGGGATAAATCCCTTAACAGGCAAAACTGTTTCTATTGAATTTGAATTATTTAGTCACCGTTATAAAAATCATCATCATCCGATGAATAAAAAAAGTTGCGACTACATTGTATGTTGGAAGAAGACGACTGGTTCGGATTTTCCTATTCCTGTGATTAGTCTCCAGGAGCTCATAAAGAAAAAGAAGCTTGTTGGCAAATATTTTATTCATATTCCTGTCAAAGGATTAGTTAATGAACAACTGGCAAACCTAAAAAAAAGTAAACCACGAGCATATAAAGTAGTCAACCATTTTCTTGAAGTGTTGAGAAAATTAGAGGAGAAATTTTCTGGTTTTTGTATTGATGATAAACGGACCCGTCATTATGGGGTTAAGTATCATGATTGTGGAGCAGGTGTCGGGGTATATCCTAACGGCAAGCTTGTTTGTAATACGGTTGGTGAGATGGTGAAAAAATTCGGAGAGCGGGTAAGGGAATCAGCCCTGAAAATGAGGCATATTGTTATTAAAGATATCAAGATGTTATGTAGCACCAAAGATGGAGATAAAATCGCAAAAGAATTAGAAGAAGTACTTTTGGTTATATCTAAGCCCCATAAATAGGCCATAGATATTAATTGGTTGGGTAATATAGGGGTACCATACATAATAACACTTTCGGGACACTTAACACTTTCGGGACATTTCGCTGATGGCCGGCCTATTTTAGGGTGTTATTTTTTAATTCGCTCGATTTATCCTCTAATCATCTAATGCCGTAGATTCCAGCATCTAATGCCGTAGATTCCAACTTCTAATCACGTAGAAACGGGTATCTAATGCCGCAGAAACGGGCATCTAATACCGTAGAAACCAACTCCTAATGCCGTAGATACGGATATCTAATGCCGTAGATTTCAACCCCTAATGCCGTGGCAACGGGCCTCTAATGCCGTAGATACGGACATCTAATGCCATAGATACTAATTCCTAATGCCGTAGATACGGATATCTAATGCCGTAGAAACAGGCATCTAATGCCGTAGAAGCGGGCATCTAATGCCGTAGAAACCAGCCTCTAATGTCGTAGATACGGATATCTAATGCCGTAGAGAATGGTTCGTAAGCCGGGGGAGGGTAGATACTCCCACCCCCCTATGTTATTTATCTGCCCCTTTTAGCCATTTATAAATCATTATAAAATAATAAGTTATGGCAATGTTGCAAAAATTCTTTGCGTTTTTTACGGAATTCTTGTCACAAACGGCCTAAAAATGTAACTTATATAATAGGGAAAGATTTTTGGACAGTGACACACACCTTCGGCGGTTAGTGGCAGTTCAAGCGAAGCGAGTTTACTGCCACGTTATCCCAAGCGAAGCCTTGGGATTCTTCTCACCCGCTAATTTAGCCCATTCTAAGCCGCACTTTCCTCAAAATCAATCTCTTTTTACCCTAATTTTTCGTTTAATTCGTTTTTTATCCATTTAGGAGGGGGGGGGATACCTACCCCCTCCCCCTTAACCCCTAATATCCGTATCGCAAACGGGTACTATCCGTATCGCAAAGGGGTATCAGCCGTATCGCAAAGGGGTATTAGCCGTATCGCAAAGGAGTATTAGCCGTATCGCAAAGGGGTATCAGCCGTATCGCAAACGGGTATCAGCCGTATAGCAAACGGGTACTATCCGTATCGCAAAGGGGTATTAGCCGTATCGCAAAGGGGTATCAGCCGTATCGCAAACGGATACTATCCGTATCGCAAACGGGGACTAAGCCTATCGCAAAGGGGTACCAGGCCTATCGCAAAGAGGTATTAGCCGTATCGCAAACGGGTATTAGCGGTTTGCGACACCGGGATATCTTCAAAAAAGTTAACAAAATCCGCATAATTAAATGTTCCCGAAGGGATTCCCGAAAGCATTCGGGGGATAAGTGCCAACCCCGACGGAATAGTCGGGATAAGACCCAGTCCATCGGCTGTTACCCGTGAGGGTTCTTGTCCCAAGACCCCTCAGGGTCTAGGGAGAATGTAATGAGTTATACTTGGGCTGTTAGACTTTAGTCGTTATTAGCCCAGTATCCTCGGCTGTAACACTCCTTTGTCGTTAACAGCCGATGGACAGCCGAGGATACTCGGCAGTAAGTCGCTTTGCTCCAACTGCCGAAGTATACGTCACTTTGTTCCTACTGGCTCTAATAAGTTGCTTTGCTACAACAGCCCACGTATTATCCGTGGCTGATTATATCTTCACCACGTTAGAGATGATTTCACATTCATTCCTTAGGATAGTGTGGACTATCAGCCTATGACACGCTATCTCTAACGGGGCGCACCGGCACGCCGTCCTGGTCCAGTGATTGCTGGGCGGCTTCAAGTATTTTGACCACTTCCAACCCGTCCTGGCCGTCGGTCAATGGGGTCTTGTTCTTGGCGATGCAGTCTATGAAGTGCTTGCACAGGACGTTGAGCGGTTCGGTGAGTTTGAGGTGCGGGATGACGATGTCGCCGAACCTGAGTGATATGTATTCACCGTAGGTTTCGTAGTTGGTTTCTTTACTTGCGCCTTTGTCGTATATCTTTATTTTGTCGGTGGCTTCGGTGTCGTCAAAGACGACCATCTTCTTTGAGCCAACGATGGTCAGCCGCCTGACCTTGTGGGGGTCAAGCCAGGATAAATGGACGTGGGCTATTTTTTTGCTCTTGAATCCCAGTGTCATAAACACGACATCAGCTATATCTTTTTGCAGATACGCCTCGCCCCGGGCTGAAACAGATACGGGCGTCTCGCCCAGCAGGTAATTGATGACGGCCAAATCGTGCGGCGCGAATGACCACATGGCATTTTCGTCGGCCCGGACCTTGCCCAGGTTCAGACGCTGGGAATATAAATAATAGACTTCGCCGATGCCGCCGGAGTCTATCAGATTCTTTAGATATGTTACGGCCGGGTGGTATTTCAGGAGATGCCCGACCATTAGAACCAGTTTCTTTTCGCGGGCCAGGTCGACCAGCTTCTGGGCTTCGCCGGACTTTAATGTAAATGGTTTTTCCACATAGGTGTGTTTGCCCTTCCGGAGCGCCGCCTCAACCATCTGGTAATGCATTATGGCCGGACTGGCGATAACTACAGCGTTGATGTCTTTGTCATCGAGCACTTCAGCCAGTTTGGCGGTAGTGCTGACCCCCGGATATGAAGACCGGACGTGCTGGAGCCGTTTTTCGTCCGTGTCACAAACGGTTTTTAGGCGGGCATTTTCCAGCTGGCTGAAATTACGGATCAGGTTTTTGCCCCAGTCACCGGAACCGATTACGGCAATATTAATCATAAGTTGTTTTGCCTGATAGTTTATCTTGACTCCGGGGGAAATCAATATAATTTTAGGTTTTTAGACAGATAGAAATATCAATTATCACGGAGGTTGAACTATGCAAACCGCTCAAGACGCCAAAAAGATTACCGACCGAATTATCAAATTAGCCAAATCTTACGGGCAGGTGGACATCATCCTGGGCTCTGGCAGTTCGTCGCTGACCCGTTACGCCGATAACGTAATTACCCAGAACGTTCATGAAAACGAGATAACGGAATTGGTAATTCGGCTGATTAAGAAATCCGGCAAATCGGCCCGGGTGGTTGTTAACCAAATTGATGACGGCACGATTAAGAAGGCGCTTAAACGCGCCAGCGATATGGCTGACTGCCAGAAACAGGCTGATCCGAACCGGCTGGAGCTGACGCCGCGGCAAAGGTATGAAAAAGTAGACGGTTATGTCGAAGCCACGGCCCGGTTAACACCGGCCGACCGCGCCCGGCTTATCAAGGAAGCTCTAATAGAGTGCCAACAACGCAGCTTGCGCGGCTCGGGCACTTATTCTAACGGCGTGGATTCCCTGGCCGTGGCTAACTCCAGAGGGATGTTTGCGCATCACCTGTCCACTTCGGCTGAATTTGCGATTACCTGCCTGTCCGATGATAGCTCGGCCCGGGCTACCAAGAATACCAAAGATGCCAACGAGATTAACACGGTCCAGCTGGCCCGGACCGCGGCAGATAAAACCATTAAAGCCAAGAACGCGGTGAGCGTGCCGGCCGGGCCTTATACCGTGGTATTGGAACCGATGGCATCTGTAGAATTCTTGTTCTTTATGGCGATCCATGGTTTCGGAGCATTGGCTTATCAGGAAGGGCGAAGCTTCCTGTCCGGCAAAATGGGCAAAAAGGTTATGGGCGAAAATGTTAATATCAGCGATGATGTTTGCCACCCGCTGATTTGCGGAATGCCGTTTGATTTTGAGGGCATGCCCAAGAAGAAGGTCTGGCTCATTGAAAAGGGCGTGGCCAAAGGCGTGGTTTACGACCGGTTGACCGCCAGGAAGGATAAGACTCATTCAACCGGACACGGCCTGCCGCAACCCAATTCCTATGGGCCTTTGCCCAGCGCGTTGATACTCCATCCGGCCGATTCTTCGGTAGCCGAGATGGTTGCCTCAACCAGGAAAGGGCTACTGGTATCGGAATTCCATTACACCAATGTGTTGGATCCGCTTAAGCTTATTATCACCGGCATGACCCGTAATGGCGTTTACCTGATAGAAGACGGTCTGATTACCAACAGCGTCAAGAATATGCGCTTTACCGAAAGCGTTCTGTCCGCTCTTTCTAACGTAGAACTTATTTCCCGCGATGCGGAATTGCAGAAGGGGTTCTTCGGCGGAGGTTTTGTTTCCCCGGCGCTGAAGATTAACAATTTCAACTTCTCAAGCGAAACTAAATTCTAATTATGAATTTAATTAATAACTCATAATTACCCGAAGGGAGTCTATTATGCGTGATTTTACTAACACGGCGCTTAATATCGCTAACAGCCGCGGGGTGACTTATGCGGATATCAGAATCATCCAACTCAATACTGAAAATATCCAGGTCCGTAATTCCCGTATCAGCACATTTGATAACAATGAATCTCTTGGATTCGGGGTGCGGGTTTTGATAGACGGGGCTTGGGGTTTTGCCTCAAGCAGCCGGGTGACTAAGGCTGAGATAGAAAAAATTACCGCCATGGCTATCAACATCGCCCAGGCCAGCGCAATGCTGAAAAAAGACGATGTGACGCTGACCCAGGAACCTCAGGCTGTTGATATCTGGCAGACGCCTTTTGTGATTGATCCATTCAACGTGCCCCTGCAGGAAAAACTCGGATTGCTCCTCGAGATAGACCGAATCCTGCGGAAAAACAAGAAGGTCAAGGTGGCCATGGGCGGCATGGCTTTCCGCCGTGAGCACCAATGGTTTGCCTCAACCGAGGGTAGTTTTATTGAGCAAATTCTTCTTAGAAGCGGTGCGGGTTATTCTGCTACCGCTGTAGGAAATAATGATACCCAGATCCGTTCTTTTCCGTCATCGTTCGGCGGGCAGTATATGTGTATGGGCTATGAGTTAATAAAAAGCTTAAACCTGCTGGAGCATGCTGAGCAGACCCGGGAGGAGGCAGTAGCGTTGTTAACTGCACCACCCTGTCCAAGCGGAAAACTGGACCTGATTCTGGGCGGCGCGCAGTTGGCCTTACAGATACACGAATCGGTCGGCCATCCGACCGAACTTGACCGGGTTCTGGGAATGGAGGAAAGTTTCGCCGGACGGAGCTTCCTGACTCCGGACAAATACAAGAACTTTCAATTTGGTTCTGAATTAGTAAACCTTGTGGCTGATGGCACGGTGCCGACGGGATTAGCTACTATTGGATATGACGATGACGGTGTTAGAGCGCAGAGATGGCATCTGGTCAAGAACGGGATGTTCTGCGGCTACCAGACAAGCCGGGAAATAGCTTTGAAAATAGGCGAAAATAAAAGCCGCGGTTGCTCGCGGGCCGAAGGGTTTACCCGTATACCTATAGTCCGCAACAATAATATTTCGCTCATGCCGGGAAAGTGGACGCTGGAAGATTTAATCAGCGACACCAAGAACGGCGTATATATGGATACCAATAAATCCTGGAGCATCGACCAGATGCGACTTAATTTTCAGTTCGGCTGTGAAATCGGATGGGAAATAAAGAACGGCAAAAAGGTCCGGATGGTCAAAAATCCGAATTACCAGGGCATCACGCCGGAGTTTTGGAACTCCTGCGACGCGATATGCAACGATAAGCATTGGATACTCTGGGGCGTGCCAAATTGCGGCAAGGGGGAGCCGATGCAAACAGCTGAGATGTCCCACGGCGCGGCGCCTGCTAGATTTTGCAAAACTAACGTGGGCATTAGGTCCAAATAAATAAGAATAAGCCGGACCCGGTTTATGGTTATTGGCCTTATTTTTATCATTTGTCTAAAGATACTTTCCACTTAGGACTAATCCATCATAACAGCATCCATAACGAGCCTCTGGGATTTCCTGGAATATTCGGAATGCTGAAAAAGGCGGGTTGGCTGTTTAGTTAAGCTTTTTTACGGAGCATCTCCATTAATAGTTTTCTCTGAAATACCAGCGCCAATATGCCGTAACAGACGGCGCCGCTGCCGACCATCATTGCAATCCGTATGGTTTCACTGATGACCTCATCGCTGGGGAGCGTTTTATTCATTACCAAGTAGCATACCGCGCCCATTACCAGGCTGAAAACAACCGGTAATATTGATGATTTTATCGCGTGCCAGAAGAAGGTGTTCCGGGCCAC
Source organism: Planctomycetota bacterium (assembly GCA_043808305.1). Classification (GTDB taxonomy): domain Bacteria; phylum Planctomycetota; class MHYJ01; order JACQXL01; family JACQXL01; genus JBBAAP01. The sequence goes on from JAZDFB010000014.1 coordinate 112,787, forward strand.
TTCCGGCGTAGTGGCGTTTATCCGCTTACCCAGGATGTTGAGCAGCACAACCAGATTAATCACGGCCGAAATTGTTGTGGCCAACGCAATACCGCCTTCTTTAAGGAACTGGACTAAAATAATATTCAGAATTAAGTTGGCCATGACTGTATATATCCCAACTTTCACCGGAGTGCGCATATCTTTGAGTGAATAGAACGCCCGGTTGATTATTTGGACCGAGCTGTAGGCCCAGATGCCCAGAGAATAGAATGTCAATACTGCGGCGGTACGGTCAATATGTTCCATAGAGAACGATTTTATCTTAAATAGTCCGTTGGGTAAGACATAAAATGCCCAGTGTATCAACGGTTGGGCCAGCACTACCAGCCCGACAGAAGCCGGGATGCCCACAAACAATACCAAAGACATGGAATGATTGAACTGCTTGGTCATTCCCTTGATATCGTTTTTAGCGACATATTCGGCCAAAAGCGGAAAAATAACGGTGGCCAGCGACACGCCGATAAGGGCAAATGGGAACTGCATCAGTCGGTTGCCGAAATAAAGCGCCGATATCGCGCCCGGCTCGGGCACGAATCCTTTGGCTATGATATAATCAACCAGAAGATTTACCTGGAATACGGCCAACCCGAATACGGTCGGCCCCATTAATCGTAAAACCTCCCTGAATCCCGGGTGCGAGAAATCCACTTCCGGCTTGTATTTTATTTTGTTGGCCCGGAGAGCCGGGAGCTGAATAATCACTTCCATAATTCCGCCGACAAGTATCGCCCAGGCCATTATGGTCACTTTGTTTTCGTCCGAGGTATCCATCCGGGCTGCTACCACAAAACCGCCGATCCAACAGATATTCAACACTACCGAAGCCAAAGCCGGCATCGCAAAGTGCTTCAGTGAGTTCAGTATTGCCTGTAACAGCGCCACTAAACAGATAAGCGGCATATAAGAAATCATTATACGCAAGAGTTTGAATGACATCATTATAAATACGCTCTGCTGTAATGAAGGGATAATGTAAGGGATTACCAGCGTGCCGATGATTACGGCCGCGGAAACCAGGGATAGAAACCCGAAAAGTATTGTTATAACGATGCTGATGAATCGCATAGTTTCGGAAGTTTCTTTGTTATGGATATACTGGCTGAAGGTTGGGATGAACGCAGCCGAAAGTGCGCCTTCGCCGAACAACCGGCGAAACAGATTGGGAATGGTAAAAGCAAATATGAACGCATCCCAGGCCACTCCAAAAAATCCGGTGCAGAGCATATCCCGGATAAAGCCCAGTATCCGGCTGAGCAGTATACATGCGCTGATAACCCCGGCGGAATTAATTATCGACCTCATATAGCTAAATTATATGCCTTTTTGCAAACCGGTCAATCTATTTGGCACGCCTCGTTGAATGCTTATATATTTTTCGGTTATGTTCATCTATGGCTTGAATAAGGATTTCTTGACACCCGTCAGTTTTTAAGATAATTTGAGAGAATTGTTTGTTAATACATTCTTATTGAGAAAGGATATCATCTTATGAAATTTGCCACTAAAGCAATTCATGCAGGTAATGATCCCGATACCGCGACCGGAGCTATTTCAGTGCCGATATACCAAACTTCAACTTTCGTTCAGGAAGCTGTCGGCGTGCATAAGGGGTTTTGTTACTCCCGGACCGGGAACCCCACCCGCAGCGCGCTGGAATCAAATTTGGCTTCTCTGGAAAACGCCAAATACGGTTTGACCTTTTCCAGCGGACTAGCCGCGGTCAATACGGTGATGAACCTGCTTAAGACCGGAGACCATATCATATCGGCTAACGACCTCTACGGCGGGACTTACCGCATTTTTACCAAACTATTTGTTAATTACGGGCTGACATTTGATTTTGTTGATACCACTAACCTGGATAACATAAAAAACGCCCTAAGGGTTAATACTAAAGTCCTGTGGTTGGAAACTCCTTCTAATCCCTTGCTTAAGATTACCGACCTCAAGGGCGCCATTGCTTTAACCAAAAAACACAAGATTATCACCGTAGTAGATAATACCTTTGCCACACCTTGTCTCCAACAGCCATTTGCCTTGGGCGCTGACATTGTTCTTCACAGCACCACAAAATACCTGGGCGGACATTCGGACATCCTCGGCGGCGCGCTGATTACTAATAATGCTGATTTATACGAACGGCTTAAATTTTTCCAAAACGCCGTGGGAGCCGTGCCCGGGCCTCTGGATTGTTTCCTGATTCTGCGCGGCACCAAAACCCTGGAGCTCCGGATGAAGAGACATTGCGCTAATGCCATGGCCGTAGCCAAGTTTCTGTCCAAGCATCCTAAGGTTAACAAGGTCTATTATCCCGGATTGCCGTCCCATCCGGGCCATAATATTGCCAAGCGCCAGATGACCGGATTCGGCGGAATGGTTTCATTCGAAGTCAAGGGCGACGCCAAAAAGACCAAAAAGATTGCGGCTTCGACCAAACTATTCGCCTTGGCTGAAAGCCTGGGTTGCGTCCGTTCGTTAATTAACCATCCGCCTTCGATGACTCACGCATCGGTTCCGCCTGATGTCAGAAAGCGGGTTGGTATAAATGATAATTTAATCCGGCTGTCAATTGGCATTGAAGATCCCTTGGATTTAATCAATGACTTAAAACAGGCATTAAAATAATTTATGAAACAGATTAATATCGGATTGCTCGGCTGCGGACAGGTCGGCACCGGACTGGTTAGACTTCTCAATCAACAAAAGAAATTTATAGAGAAGCGCACCGACCTTCGCCTGTCTATCACTCAAACGCTGGTGCGCCGCGCCGGAAAAAAACGGCAGGTCAAAGCGCCCGGCATGACTACCGACATCAACCGCATCCTGGATAATAAAAATATAGAAGTGGTGGTCGAGCTTATCGGCGGACTCGAGCCGGCCCGTTCCTGGATAATCAGGGCGCTCCGGGCGGGCAAACACGTGGTTACCGCCAACAAGGCCGTGCTGGCCCATCATGGCAATGAGATAATGGCCATTGCGGCTGAAACAAACCGTCAGGTTTATTATGAAGCAGCCGTTTGCGCCGGCATACCGGTTATCCGTTCCATTAAAGACGGGTTGCTGGCCAACCATATCAGCCTGCTGATGGGCATTCTCAACGGCACAACTAATTATATACTTACCAGGATGGCTGAAGATGCTCTGACGCTGTCCGACGCCCTGAAACTGGCACAGGCAAAAGGTTTTGCCGAACCGGACCCGACTATGGACATCCAGGGCTTTGACGCGGCTCACAAGCTGGCGGTGCTGGCCGCGCTATCATTCGGCATCAATGTCCGTCCCGGCGAGATTTATACCGAAGGCATTACCGCCATCGATCCCGAAGATATTAAGAATGCCGCCGAGTTCGGTTATACTATAAAATTACTGGCCATCGGCCGCGAAGTGCCCGGGAATAAAGTTGAGCTCAAGGTCCATCCGACCATGATACCCAAAGTCCACCCGCTGGCCGCGGTGCGCAATGAGTTCAATGCCCTTTATTTGCGCGGCAGTGCGGTAGGCGAAATGATGTTTTACGGCAAAGGCGCCGGCCCTCTGCCTACAGCCAGCGCAATTCTCGCCGATATCATCGAGGTGGCAAACCAACCGCAGGCTGTTCCGCCGCCTATGCTCTGGGGCATTAAAAAGGTTTTACCGATAGACCAATCCTGTTCGGAACACTACCTGCGTTTTCCGATTAAGGATAAACCCGGAGTCATCGGAAAGCTGGCCACCATCCTGGGCAGGCATAATATCAGCATCTACGGTGCAACCGCGTCATTAGCGTCAATCAAAAAGGACCTGGGCAATGTCAGGATTCTGACCAAAAAAGCCACCGAAGCTCAGATAAAAAATGCGATATCCGAGATTAACCGCCTGGCTATAATTCGTGGCAAAATAGTTGTTATCCAAATGGCGGAGTGACGACGGAGCCTCAATTTTTCATCGGGTTAGTGGCAGTTCGAGCTCTGCGAGTTTACTGCCACGTTATCCCGCTTATTCCAGCGGGGAAGGAATAGCCATGAGAATATTAACACATCCGAACCCGGTTTTGAAGCGCAAAGCCCAGCCGGTCAAGGAAATAAATAAGAGATTATCTAAATTAGTCCGGGAGATGTTCGAGACGATGTATAAAGCCAACGGCGTCGGGCTGGCCGGCCCGCAGGTTGATTTTCCCTTTGCCGTAGCCGTGATTAACCTGACCCGGAAGCCGGCCGACGAAATAGTCCTGATAAACCCCAGGATTACCAAGGCATCAGGCGCGCTCATCTGCGACGAAGGCTGCCTGAGCCTGCCCCAATTCACCGCCAAAATAAAGCGCAGTAAAAAAGTTGTTTGCGAAGCGCATGATCTGGCCGGTAAAAAGGTTACCATCGAGGCCGAAGATGTCTTGGCCCGGGCTATCCAGCATGAGCTGGACCATCTTAACGGCATACTGCTTCTGGACCGACTGGAAAAAAGTGAGACTGCTAAATAACTTAAACGAATGTTCCAGGATAAAATCCCCGGTCATCATCTGGGGCGTATTTGACGGCGTTCACCTCGGGCACCGCGCCATCATCAACACACTGGTCTCATGGGCCCGGAAAATCGGCCGCCCCTCGCTGGTTATTACTTTCAACGAACACCCCAAGCGGGTGTTGTCGGCATCGAGCGAGCCGCTTTATATCACATCCATTGCGCATCGGTTACTCCTGTTGGAGAAACTCGGGATAGATTTCTGCCTGTTCCTGCCCTTCACTCCCGAGTTCAGCCGGATGCCCGCGGAAGAATTTATCAATAAAATACTGCTCGGGAAAATACGCCCGTCTGGAATTGTCTTGGCTCGCAACACAGTTTTCGGGCGCAATAAGCAGGGAAACATAGAATTGCTCCGCCGGCTCGCGCCGAATATCCCGCTCCGGGTAGCGCCTCAGAAATTATATCATAATCGTGTCATCAGCAGCACCCTGATACGCCAGGCCATAAACGCTAACCGGATTAAAGACGCCCAGGCAATGCTCGGCCGCAAAGTCAGCATCCTCGGAACCGTTGTCAGGGGCGACCGGCGCGGGCGGGAATTAGGATTCCCTACCGCCAACCTTAACCCGCATAACGAAATCCTGCCGCCGGCCGGCGTTTATATCGGGCGGGCAAAACTGCCCGGAGGTGTTTCTTATAAAGCGCTTATCAATATCGGCTCGCGACCGACTTTTTACCGCGCCCAAAACACCGTCATCGAGGCCCATCTCCTTAATTATCACGGTTTGCTCTATGGCAAAGAAATAGAAGTAGATATTATCCGCTACCTGCGAGCGGAGGAAAAATTCCCTTCCCCCGCCGCCCTTATCCGCCAGATTAATGCCGATATCAAACAAGCCAATAAATAATCCGCCTTCAAAACCGGTCATTTCTATATAACATGATGTTTTTCGTGAACTTTCTGCCGTTTGATGTTACTAACTATTAACAAAAGTATCTATGAACGAAAAAGAGCTGGTCAGCCGCCTCCGGGCAAAGGAAGAGCAGGCCTTTGAAGAACTGGTGCAGTCCTATGGGCCGCGCCTGCTCCGGGGCGCGCGATTGCTGACCGGACAGTCGCAATTGGCCGAAGTGCTGGTCAGCGACGCCTTTGCCGAGGCCTTTTTCGCGCTACCCCGTTACCGGGCTGAGGCACCCCTCTTTAACTGGCTCTACGGCATAATGCTTAACCAATTCCGTTATCATTGCCGCAAGCATAAACATTTTATTAACCTGGAAAGTGTGGCTGACTCGCTGGAAGCAAAAGAAACGCCTGTTGATGATTCGGATATGCTGAAACGCCTGCCCGATTGCATCGGCAAACTTTCTCCGGAACACAGCAGCGTGATTGTCCTCAAATACCTGGAAGGGAAAACGACGGAAGAAATAGCGGATATCCTGGCTATCCCGTCCGGCACGGTCAAAAGCCGGGTGCATAACGCCCTGGAATTCCTGAGAAAAACGATGAATCAAATGAACCTTTTGCCGAACAGCGCTACAGACTAACAGAAAGGGGAGATATGGAACACAAACCAACAGATGAATTAGAACAGCTGGGCGAGCAACTCCGTTCCAAACTGTTCGGATACCCGGTTCTGGAATCGCTGCCGGCCGGTTTTATGGAAGGCGTCCGCCAGAAGATACGAATCAGGCAAAGGCAAAGACTGCATCGCTGGGCTGTGTTGGCCAGCGCGGCCGTCATTCTGCTCGGTATCGGCTTGAGCCGGCATCTGATGGTAAAGAACGCGCCTGAGGCCATTCCGCCCCAGCCTCAAGCACAGATAAACGAATTTGATGCAAATCTGGCACGTATGTCTGTGCCGCCGGATACCGACGGCAAAATCAAAGTATTCAGCCAGATCATCGGAGCGCAAAACTTCACCCTTTCGTTTAACCGAACCAAGGATGAACTGACTTTTGTGGCCTCGGACAAGCCGGCAAAACTTATCGATAAAAATAATCACTGGGAAGCGAAGCTCCAAAAAGTGCTTGATAAATGTTTCCTGGATGCCAAAGAACTTACCTGCATAGTGGTTGATGGTCGAGGCAAGAACTGGAGCATCCTGGAATAAACTATGTTTGATTGTCCGTAATTGTACGGGTGGTCTAAAGAAAGAAGGAGGTGTGGTATGAGGAGGATATTGACGATAACGATGGCGATGCTTGGGATAATGGCTTTTTACCCGGCTGCCACACAGGCAGATCGGGTAGTGGATGAGTATCGGAGTGGTCTCCAAGGCCAGAAAATAAATCTGGAACAGCAAAAGACGGTTTTGACGGCAGATATAAAGAAAATGGAATCGGCATTATCACAGTGCAAGGATGAACAAGAACGGTTGGCTTCGGAGAAGATTCTTCTTGACCTAAAAAGCAAGCTGAAACAGACCGAGGATGACCTGGCTTTTATCAACCGGGAGATGAAGGATTTAGAGACCTTTGCAATACTGAAGGATAAAACCATGTCAGTTATCAAAGAATGGCTGGAAAAAAGGGATGCCTCCGCCTTCAAGGATGTTGAGCAAGAATGCGAAAGGCTTAATCTCAAATCATCATTCGAAACGATAAATGATAAAAGCATAACAATATTTATTGATGGGAATACGGAATTGAAATTGGCTCGTTTGTTCAAATTTGTTTATTGGTCGCCTTTTGCGGAGAAGGGGACTTATGAGTTCAAGAACGAGCCGCTAAGCGACGTCATCACTAAGTTGATGCCGGACGGAGTGGATTTCATTATTCCCGAGCAATCTGACTTGCAGAAAAAAACAGTTACGGCCCGGTTTAAGAATACCTTCAGGTTGCGCGCCTTGCAGCAAATTATGGACTCTTTTTTGTTAATCTACTCGATAAACCACTCGACTCTTCGGGGTAATGATAATTATGATTATAATCGCCTTCTACAAACTTTAACTATCCCGAACTTTGCAGATAGAGAAGACAAAAACTATTCTCTAAACGTTGGAGGTGTTCGAGGGCTCGCCGACACAATGCTTGATGAGAATTTAACTGCCAAACTAATTAATGAATACCAGAAATCCTTGCCACAGAAACCGCCGGGATTATTAGAAGCGCACGATGAATTTTTGTGTTATACGGTAGTTTATCAATACCTGATAGATAATAAAGACCGGTTAAATGAAATATATGCTAATCTAATAATCAATACACTGCGGGCCCAATTCCCCTCCAACCCGGTTTTCAGTATTCAAATTCCGGTTACTGCGAAGAAGTAGGCGTATCTGAAGCGTGTCCGGGGGCGGCTTAGCGCCGCCCCCGGCGCCTTATTTCACGTGGCGGCGCATGGATTTAAGTTAAAATATCCCATTAGTTTTTATTTTGGAATACGCTGCAAAAAATATTTTCATAAAATCTGTTTTTTTCTTGACACCACCATTAATAGGGCTATACTTGCCCCGCGTTACCACCTGTAGTGTTACAAGGAGTTTTGATTAAACAATTAATTTGTTGATTCCGGGATACAGCGGTCACGAATAATGCTATTATTATCCCTTGCTCCGGTGCAGGGGAACAGATTTCAGTTTCGTTTATATCGGATTTGAAATATGTAACCTGATAATAGCGGATTCATGCCCTCGGTACCTCCGTTACTTCAAAAGGAGAGGGTTTATGGCTACCGCACATCGTCCTGTCATTGTTCAAAACAACGAAGATATGCACGCATCCGCCAATCTTGCATTCGACTTTGCCAACGAAGATATTTTGAACATAACTCCAAAGTTCTCACCCAACGCGCTGACCGTGCTTTACCGGCGCTACCTGATGAAAGATGCCGAAGGCAAGACCTGCGAGAATCCCGAAGGCATGCTTAAGCGGGTAGCCAAGAACATCTCCGCGGTTGAGAAAAACTTCAATCCCAACGCCGACCTGAAGAAATGGGAGAATACCTTTTACGACATTATGGCCCGCCTCTGGTTCATGCCCAATTCCCCGACCCTGATGAATGCCGGCCGAGAGTTGCAGCAGCTTTCCGCCTGCTTTGTTCTGCCGGTTGGTGATTCTATAGACAGCATCTTTGAAGTAGTCAAGAATGCCGCGCTCATCCATAAGAGCGGCGGCGGTACGGGATTCTCTTTTTCCAATATCCGACCCAAGAACGACATAGTCAGCACCTCTCACGGATTATCTTCCGGCCCGATTTCGTTCATGAAGGTATTCAACGAAGCGACCGAGGCCATCAACCAAGGCGGATTCCGGCGCGGCGCTAATATGGCCATACTTAATTACAACCACCCGGACATCCTTGAGTTTGTTACCTGCAAGCAGGATGAAAAACAATTGAATAATTTCAACATCTCGGTCGGCATCACCGAAGAATTCATGAAGATGGCCGAGAACGATGAAGAATACGACCTGATCAGCCCGCGTAACAAGAAACCGGTTTCCAAGGTTAAAGCCCGTAAGGTTTTCAACTTGGTAACCGAAAAGGCCTGGCAGTCCGGTGAACCGGGCATTGTTTTTATGGATCGTCTCAATAAGTTCAACCCCACGCCTAACGCGGGAATAATTGAGTCGACCAACCCCTGCGGTGAGCAGCCGCTGCTGCCTTATGAGTCCTGCAATCTGGGCTCGATTAACCTGTCCCAGATGGTTATCGACCATCCGACCAAGCCGTTGGTTGACTGGACGCGCATCAAGAAGGTGACCCACCTGGCCACCAGGTTCCTGGATAACGTTATCGAAGCCAATAAGTATCCGCTTCCGATGATAGAAAAGATGACCAAATCTAACCGCAAGATAGGCCTGGGCATCATGGGCTGGGCCGACATGCTTATACAGTTGAAAATACCTTATAACTCAGAAGAGGCGCTGACCTTGGCTGAGGAAGTAATGAAGTTCATTGACACCGAATCCAAGACCGCTTCGCGCCAGCTGGCTGTCGAGCGCGGTGCTTTCCCCAATTTCCGGGGCAGTGTCTATGATAAGCGGTCCGAGCCGCCTCTCCGCAATGCCACCACCACAACCATCGCACCCACTGGTACTATTAGTATCATCGCCGGCGCGTCTTCCGGCATCGAGCCGCTTTATGCCGTCTGCTACACCCGCAATGTTATGGACGGCACAAAAATGCTTGAAGCTCACCCGATGTTCGAAGCCAGCGCCAAAAAACAGGGTTTCTATTCCGAGACGCTTATGAAAAAAATCGCCTCATCCAACAGCGTCCAGAACATAGAAGAAATTCCACGCGACCTGCGCGATATATTCATCACCGCTCATGATGTCACCCCCGAGTGGCATATCCGTATGCAGGCGGCATTCCAGAAATACACCGACAACGCCGTTTCCAAGACTGTTAACTTCCGCCACGAAGCTACCAAGGAGCAGGTGTCCGAAGTCTACTTCCTGGCCTACAAGCTGGGTTGTAAAGGAGTTACCGTCTATCGCGACGGCTCACGCGGCCAGCAAGTTCTGAGCACCTCGCCCGAGAATCCTGAAACCGAAGAAACAGCTTCAGAGATTAAAGGTCCGTTCTCCGCGCCGCCCCGACCCCGGGCCGAAATTATCTTCGGCTCTACCCGTAAGGTCAAGACTGGCTGCGGTAATCTTTACGTGACTATCAACTACGACGAAAACGGCCGGCCCTTTGAGCTGTTCAGCGCCATGGGTAAGGCTGGTGGCTGCGCCGCATCACAAACCGAAGGCCTCTCGCGCCTGGTTTCGTTCTCCCTGCGTTCCGGTGCTGATATCAAGGAAGTCGTCAAACAACTTAAAGGTATATCCTGCCATTCGACCTCATGGGGTAAGGGTGGTAAAATACTCTCCTGCGCCGACGCCATCTCCAAAGCCCTTGAAGAATCAGCCAATAATGGTTGTAACGGGCCAATCGTGGTAACCGCGGCTCCGGTCAAACCTGAATCCCGCCCGACAGGCACTGCTTCAGTTAAGCCCCAGACAAACGGCACCGGCAGGCGGCTGAACAAATTTGAGTGCTTAAAGAAAGGCGCCTGCCCGGACTGTGGTGGTATTCTTTCTTACGAAGAAGGCTGTATGGTCTGCCACGACTGCGGCTATTCCGAGTGCGGTTAGCGCCAGTTCGAGCTTGGCGAGTTACTGGCGCGTTATCCCCGAGCGATAGCGAGTGGGATTAGCGTTTTATCGCAGAGAACGCAAAGAGAATAAAAACAAATTCTTAATGTCGTTCTTGCCCCGTTAGAAACGAGGTTTCTAACGGGTGAGTGAGCTTTGCAGTGAATAAATAGATTAAGGAGTTTTATATGTTATTATCCTACCTGAACAAAGCTGAGATGAAAGCGATTGACGATCTTAAATTATTCCACGGCGGCGCTAAAGCCATAGATAAAGTTATTGAAGAAAAGCGCCGTTACGAATACCGCAAGAAAATGGCTGGACGAAAAGGGTTCGGCCAGGTTTTATCCGACGCCGAGCAACTGGTCACCCGTTTCCCCAAGGCCTCGCAATACATCAAAGAAAATAATATCAAAGCCTCCAAAAAAGGCACCGCCACCACGCAGGTCTCGGCCTGGCAGGGCTATAAGGTAACATTCGAAGCCATGAAACGGTTGGCCGAGAGGAAAGACATCCTCCTGCCGCTGGAAATGATTTCAGTCATGCCCCTGAACGACGACTACGTCTACGGCGGCGACCTGACGACGACACTGGCTATGTGTGAAAACATCATGGGTGGTCATTTCTGCGCTTCGTCTTTTCTGAGCACTCCCATTAGTTCAAGGCACTTTGACAATATCCATAAGGCCACCGGGGTCAAAATAGACACCGCTGACGCCGGCAACGGACTTAGGGTTCCGGTCATCAACAACATGGGTACCGTTTTCGGCAACATCTGCGGCGTCGAGGTCGGCAACGACAACCATTTGGTATATCTCGATAGCATCACCCGGACCGGGTTAGAAACAGGCGCGTCGTTCTTCCTTAATCCCAGCTGGTCTACCATCGTAGCTGCCTGCTACTACGCCCGCGACATCAAGAATTTTACCTTCAAAGTCTCGATGTTTCTATCCGCCCAGAATCTCATCCAGTTCCGGATGTTGCTTAACATTATTACCGCCTATCTCCGCAAAAACAAGACCAGCCCGATCCGGGAAATCAACATCGGCAACGCCGTCAGCCCGGAAAAGTTTATTGAATGCCACAAAATATTGAAATACACCGGCATCAAGGATTTATCCCTGACCGCCCATATCCGGATAAACACCGACCTGGGCCGGCCCGATTTCAACTGGTTCAATAACGCCGTTAAGGTTCTGGACAGCGGTCACGATATGACCATCAAGTACGAATCCGACGGTGAATGCATGCCGGACGATACCGTTGCTACCTACTTCCTGCCCCGAGCCGAACGTGAAGCCAAGGCTGGTATTTTAGGCGATGTTCTGGCCCGCAAGGTTATCCGCTGTGATAAGGATGCCAAGGCGATAATGAAACTCGGCCATCCAGCCCGTTTCGCCGCTCTATCCGAAGGCTAATGGGACGCAGATAAACGTAGATTATCGCAAACAAGCGAGGATTCGAGTTAATTTGTGGCTATATCCTAATCTGAAATCTGTAATTGCGCAGCATATAATTTGACATCTTCCCTATCTATGCTATCCTACCGGCATTAACAAATTGATTAGATCTGCGCTTATCTGCGAAGATTGGCGTAGCAAATGTAAAGGCCCGTCAAGCTGCGCTTGCGGGACCTAAGACCCAGTGAGTGCCATAAGGGCGCCATGGCGTTTCGGTGCCATAACGCTGTATGTCCTAACTGGCTCTAAGAGGAGTTACAATTATGCCACGAGAAAAAATTACCATACCCTACCTGTATTCACTGCGTGAAAAAGGCGAGATTATTTCCTGGCTAACCTGCTACGACTATCCTTCGGCTACGTTTATGGAACAGGCCGGGATAGAGATGATTCTGGTGGGCGATTCGGCCAGCATGGTGGTGCACGGCAACGATTCGACCATGCCCATCACCATGGACATGATGATCGTCCATGCCAAAGCGGTGCGCAAAGGCGCCCCGACCGCATTCGTCATCGGCGATATGCCGTTCCTGTCATACCAGGTCAGCGCCCAGGAGGCGGTTCATAACGCCGGCCGGTTTATGAAAGAGGCCGCCTGCGACGCCATCAAGCTGGAAGGCGGCGTGCGCATCGCCGACAAGGTCCGGGCCATCGTCGACGCCGGCATTCCGGTCATCGGCCATATCGGCTTAACCCCGCAGTCATCCTCGATGCTGGGCGGATTCAAGGCCCAGGGCAAAGACGCCCGCTCGGCCCGCCTGCTCATTGAAGACGCCAAAGCCCTGGAAAAGGCCGGTGCCTTCGGGATTCTGTTGGAATGCGTTCCCACCCGGGTTTCCGAACACATCAAAAAGAGCGTCAACTGTTTGATTTTCAGCATCGGCGCCGGCAATGTTGCCGACGGCCAGCTCCTGATAATGCACGATATCCTCGGGCTGTACCCGTGCTTCACGCCCAAGTTCGTTAAACAATACGCTAACATAGGCAATATTATGCTTGAAGCTTTTAAGAACTATGCCAGCGAGGTTAAGGCGCATAAATTCCCTGAAGACAAGCACGCCTTCAATATTTCGCCGGCCGAACTGAAAAAGCTGGAAGAAGAATTAAGTAAATAGACGTAAGCCTCGCTTTACCCGTTCCGCTCAGGGTTTATGGAGAATCAGCGGATATCTGCGTACTGATATTATGCGACTGGCTGTTAAAGTCATTCCTAACGCGTCAAAGAACCTTATAAAAGAAGAGGCATCCCAATTAAAGGTCCACTTGACCGCTTCGCCCACCGACGGCAAGGCAAATGCCGCGTTGATAGAGGTTATGGCAAAACATTTTAATGTGGCCAAACGCCAAGTCGTGATTGTCCGCGGCCAGACCTCCCGGCATAAGGTCGTCGAGATAGAAATGGGTAAAGACGGTTTTTAGGCGCTCCATAATTTTCCCCTCACAAGTTTTTCCTTTAGGGGGCCGGCGGATAACTAATAAAAAATCTTGCAAAATAGGATTAATTGATATATAATTCTTATCATAAAATTGCTGTGTTTCGTCTTGATGTTACACTGCCGAGACGGGGCTAAGGCAAGCAAACGGAAAGGCCTGATTATGGATTACCAGAATATACTGTTTCAGGAGAAGGACGGCATCGGAATCGTTGCCATCAACCGGCCCAAGAAACTCAATGCGCTTGACGCGCAAACTATCAATGAATTATACGATGTCTTCGGCGCGATTAAGAATAACGACGCGATTAAAGCGGTCATCCTGACCGGTTCGGGCGAAAAGTCTTTCGTGGCCGGCGCTGATATAGAAGAGTTGTTTCAGCTGGACCAGGTTTCGGGCAAGACTAAAATGCAGAGAGGTCAGGGGCTGACGTTATTAATCGAAAACCTGGGCAAGCCGGTCATCGGGGCGATAAACGGTTTTGCCTTGGGTGGCGGTTGCGAGCTGGCTATGGCCTGCACGCTGAGGCTGTGTTCTGATAAAGCCAGGTTCGGGCAGCCGGAGGTTAATCTGGGCGTGATACCCGGTTACGGCGGGACGCAGAGGATGCCCCGGATTATCGGCCGGACCAAGGCCATGGAAATGATTCTGACCGGCGATGTGATAGATGCCCAGGAGGCATACCGGCTGGGTCTGGTTAATAAGATATGCGCTTCGGAGCAATTGATGGCCGAATCGGAGGCTCTGGCCAGGAAGATTATGTCCAAGGGTCCGCTGGCTATCAAGGCGGCTATGGAGGCGGTGCAACGGGGTATGGATATGACCCTGGCCGAAGGCTTGAATCTGGAGGCAAACCTGTTTGCGGCTAACTGCGCCAGCGCGGACAGCAAGGAAGGGCTGAAAGCATTCTTGGAAAAACGGCCGCCCCAGTTTAAGGGGAAATAACCGGGAGAAAACAATGAGTTTTAAGACTTTATTCATCATCGCGGTATTGCTTTTTGTCCTGGTGTTGCCGCTGGCTCTTATGAACAATTTTTCAATGAGTATTATGGAGGACTACGCGGGAAAGAATAAGGACCAAGTCTGGGCGCCGGATTGGTTGATGAGGCTGGGCAGGGTATACCGCTGGACCTTCAGGGAAGAACGCGGCATTGTCATATATAAGAATTTTATGGAGCGCTATCCGACCCATTCGCGCTATCCGGAGGCCAAGTGGTTGCTGGCGTATTGCCTGGAGCAAAACCTGCAGAACAAGGAAGCCGCCCGCCAATATGAGGAATATGCTGACTGGTACCCGGATCGGCCGGATGCAGAAACAGCCCGCAAAAAAGCAGACACTCTAAAATACAAACAGTACTAATTTTATTTTTTCACCGGAGCCGTTGAGATCATGCCTTATTCCTAACCCGGCTGGTAACGGCCGCTATGGTTACGATTATCACGCAGATAGCCAGGACAAAAAGCACCACGGCTGAAATGGCAACCACAATGCCCTGGGTGTTAAGCGCCGCGTTGTTTACCACGGCCTGATAGCCGGGTATCATCAGGAGTATCAGCGACCAGAATGTCATAACCATTATCAGGACCATTGGGATTAACGTAATCAGAGGGTTCTTGCCGGTCTGCCACAGCCAGACAGATAATCCCAACAAGGTCAGACTGGCCAAAAGCTGATTGCTGGTGCCGAATACCGGCCAGGCCACCAGATAGGCGTGTTCCTTGGTCATCATCAGGAATCCGAGCGGAACAAGCAGAGTTATGAATGCCGCGGCCAATGATGAGCCTTTCCATTTCCAGCCCAGCAATTCCTGCAGGACATACCGGCCCAATCTGGTGCAGACATCAAGCGTATCATAGACAAATGTGGAAAACGCCAGCAGGGCAAACGAAAGCGCCAGGCTGGGGTCTATGCCCACCAGCCCCATATATTTGGCGATGCCGATGGCATAAATCTGGTTAGGGTCTTTCTTAAGCGTTTCATCGCCGGGCAACAGGAACATCACCGTGGAAAGCGCCAGCAACGCCACCACGCCTTCCAGTATCATCGCGCCGTAGCCGACAGTGCGGGTATCCGGTTCGCATTGAATCTGTTTGGATGTTGTGCCCGAGGATACTACCGCGTGGAAACCGGATATAGCGCCGCAGGCAATGGTGATAAAAAGAAGAGGGAACAGCGGCTTGCCGTTAAGAAGGCTTTTGAATCCTTCAAGGTTAACAGCCGGGTAATTGATATGGTGCCCGCCGAACAGAATGCCGATCAGGCAGGCCAGGATTGTCCCGTAAAGGAAACACCCGCCCAGATAACCCCGCGGCTGCAGTAACAGCCACATCGGGATAACCGCAGCCATAAAGCAGTAACCCAGAAGTATCACGTCCCAAGTCTTAACGTCAGGCGCGGCGAATATGTCCAGAATATGTTTGGGCAGGTTCGGGCCAAGCCAGACCACAAAGAGCACCAAGGGAATGAATATGGACGATGCCAGCCAGAGCGGCATCCGAAACCTGTAAAGGCAGATACCCATTGCAAACCCGATAACCAGGTAAAAAACCGATGACGCCGCAACTCCCGGCCCGAATGCCTCGCCTGAAACAGTTGCCTTAAAGGTCTCAGCGGTAATATCGGTGAATGCGATTATCACGTAGACCAGAGTCAGCCAGACGAATACCAGAAAAAGGTAAAAAGCGGTTTTCCCGACGTGCTGTTTGACAATCTCGCCGATGGAAAGCGCCTTGTGCCGGACCGAGGCAACCAGCGTCGCAAAATCGTGCACTCCGCCGATGAATATCGCGCCGATAATTATCCAGAGCATAGCCGGCAGCCAGCCGAACCAGATACCGGCAAGAATGGGCCCGACAATCGGCCCGGCTGCGGCAATCGCCGAGAAATGCTGGCCCATTAGAAATCCCGCCTTGGCCGGCACATAATCCACGCCGTCTTCCATCTCTACGGCCGGAGTGCAGGCCTTGGGGTCAAGCCCGAAATACCGGCTCAGGAAGCGGCCGTAAAATATATATCCCAATGCCAATAAGCCAAGTGAAACTAAAATAACCGATAGAATAGTCATGAATATTGTTTGATACTCTCTTATAGCTTTCTGTCAAGAAAAGGCGCAAAACAGCTGACCCGGAGTATTGCATATGATTATTGACAACCCTTAACCCGCCTATATAATATTTGCTATGCCTTTGCTTGACCAGATAAAATCGCCAGCCGACTTGAAAAAACTGCCCATTGAAGAACTGCCCAAGCTGACCGAAGAAATCCGCCGGAAGATAATGGATGTGGTCTATAAGAACGGCGGCCATTTGGGTTCGAATCTGGGCGTAATCGAGCTGACCGTTGCACTTTACCACGTCTTCGACTTCCCCCAAGACCGGGTTATCTGGGATGTCAGCCACCAGTGCTATACCCATAAAATCCTGAGCGGCCGCGCCAAGGAATTCGAAACCCTGCGCACTTACAAAGGCATGAGCGGGTTCACCAGCCCGAGCGAGAGCGAATTTGATACTTTTACGGTCGGCCATGCCGGCACGGCTATCTCCACTGCGCTGGGCATCGCCTGCGCCAATAAAATATTACAGCGCGACCAAAAGGTCATCGCCGTAGTCGGCGACGGGTCAATGACCTGCGGTATGTCCTGGGAGGCCTTAAACCAGGCCGGCGCTCTGAAAAAAGACATCATCGTCATCATCAATGACAACACTATGTCCATCTCGCGCACCATCGGCGCTATGTCTAAATACCTTAACAAGCTCCGGATGACGCATCTCTACGAAAACCTCAAGAAGGATGTTTACTCGGCGCTGGACAGAATTCCCGTGGTCGGAACTTCAATGGAAAAAGCCCTGACCCATATCCGCTCTGCCGCGGTCGGCGTGCTAGGCGGTTTTATATTCGAAGAATTAGGCTGGTCCTATTACGGGCCGGTCAGCGGGCATAATATTCCCCTGTTAATCAAAACACTGAAAGAAATCCAGCGATTTAAAAAACCGGTCATCCTGCACGTCCTGACCGAAAAAGGGTCCGGCTCTCCGGACGCGCTGGAAGACCCTTACCGGATGCATGGCATCGGGCCCGGCAAAGCCCAGTTAAGCCAACCTGAGGAAGGAGCTTCGTCGCCCAGGCCGGTCTCGCCTAACTACACCGATATCTTTGCCGATGCGGCGGTTGAATTAGGCAAGGAAAATAATAAGATAGTCGCCATCACCGCGGCTATGCCGGACGGCACCGGCCTGGTCAAATTCCAGCAAGCATTTCCCGAACGTTATTACGATGTCGGCATCTGCGAACAGCACGCGGCCGGCCTGGCCTGCGGGCTGGCCAAAGGCGGGCTCCAGCCGCTGGTGTCCATATATTCCACATTCCTCCAAAGAGCCTTTGACCAGATGTTTCACGAAATAGCCCTGCAGAAAACTAAGGCGGTATTTACTTTGGACCGGGCCGGGCTGGTAGGCAGCGACGGCCCGACCCACCACGGCGTTTATGATATCGCTTACCTGAGGATATTTCCTGAGTTTGTCCTTATGGCGCCAAAAGACGGGCCGGAATTAAAGAAGATGATCCGTTTTGCGGTTACTCTTGACCGGCCGGCATTCATAAGGTATCCGCGTTCAAGCATTCCTAATGAGGATTTAGGTGTTCGGGACATAGAACTAAAACTCGGCAAGTCTGAAATAGTACGCCGGGGCAATCATGGCGCTATTATCGCCTATGGCTCTATGGTTTATCCGGCTTGCCGCGCGGCAATGGCCCTGGCAGCCAAAGGGATTGAACTGACCGTGGTTAATGCCCGTTTCGCCAAGCCTCTGGATGAAACGCTTATAACCGAGCTGTCCGGCCAAATGCCTTTCATTATTACCGTTGAAGAACACGTGCTTACCGGCGGATTCGGAAGCGCCGTGTTAGAGTTTGTCAATCAATCTGCAATTCTAAATCAGAAATCTGTAATTATCCGTTTGGGCATACCTGACCAGTTCATCGAACACGGTCCGCGGGAAAAACTGCTGGATATGCTCGGCCTCAATGAACAGGGAATAATCAGGGCAGTGGAAGAAGTGTTGAAATAAACCAACTGACCGTTTTTGCGGTCTAATCCACCGGGTATTCCGGTCCATAGAACATCCGCTGAGCGGCCATATCGCGTTCCTTGGCGCGTTTCTTGCTCTCGGTTCGGCGTGAATCCTTGTCTGCCACGATGTCTGAAAGGATTGTCGTAAAAACAGGAGGTTCTTTGACGTCAAGTATCTCCTGAAAACGCATCTTGATGGAACCCTGGATTTTATCGGTCAGTTCCTTGATATTGGCGTCTTCCCAAGCCGAGAAGGTGGTGCAGATGCGGATGGGTTTTTCGCCCTTGCGCTCCTTGTAAAGGTGCACCCGGGCTTCGGCGATTTCCGGGAGCTTCTTAACGGCCCGGCGCAGCGAGTCCTCGATAGCCGAAACATCTATGGTTAGGTCGCCTTCGGGCACAGTCACCTTAATAATCGAAGCGTACTTGCGCCGAAAGATATTACCCAGAACATAAGCCAGGTTGAAAACTACCAGGTAACCGGCCAGCAGGATAAGTATTGTCCTCATAGACGGGTTATCATTGTTAATCTGGTAGGCCCAGGTTGATATCGTGCCCAGGTCAATCCTGTCGGCAAACCACATAAACCCGAAAACCCCGGCGGCTATGGCTACCAGCCAGTTGGATGTTTTCATCAGGCGAGATAGAATTTTCATATTATTATCCTTTCTTAATATTAAGTTTATTTATAGTAAAAAATACAATGATGTCAATAAAAAATGAGGCTGTGAAATGATTTATTCTCACCACTGCGTTATCAGAGCACATCTATGATGGCTGGCCGGAATTCGGATTCATCCATCTTCAGCGCCCGGTCTATCCGCTCCAGCATCTTGGCCCGGTCGCGATTGATGTAACCGGAGATATTGACGAAGTTGGAAACGTGGTCGCTTAGCAGCAGTCCGTCACCATTGAGATTTTCCAACAGCAGGCGCGTCTCTTGCAACGCCTGATGCGGGTTTAGTAGCTTAAACTTGCCAGAAACATAATCCTTGTAAAGCGGTGCGGATTCCACCGGCACCCAGGTGCGCAGGCGGACAAAATCGGGATTAATCGCGCTTAAGACTCGGGCCGTTTTCCGGGCGTGTTCTTCGGACAGCTCCTGTCCGCCGATGCCGACCAGCACGTATTCGCTCAATTCCAACCCGGCTTCTTTTACCAGTTTGCCGGTGTCTATCATCGTCTTGCTGTCCGCTCCCTTGTTTATCAACTTCAATACCTTGTCACTGCCGCTTTCCAACCCCTTATGCAACCGCTTCAGCCCGGCCTTACGGAGCATTTCCAGCTCGGCCAATGTCTTGAACTTGATAAACTTGGCCGATGCGTAAAGGGTTATCCGCTGGAGCTTTGGAAAAACCTCGTATGAATAGGCGAATATCTCGGCCAGCTGGCCGGTCCGCATAATGATGGTATTGCCGTCCGCGAAGAATATCGAATGGATGGCGTCGGGCCCGTAGGCGTCCCGGGCCGCGGCCAGATCTTCCTTGATATCGGACACCTTGCGGATGCGGAAGCGTTTGCCCTTATACATCCCGCAGAAAGAGCACTTATTGTGCGGACAGCCCAACGTCGCCTGGATAATCAGGCTGTCCGACTCGGACGGTGGGCGGTAGACCGGCTCTTCGTAACGCATAAGATTTATACAGATATTAATTTGAAGCCACTAATTAACACGAATACACACTAATTTATTTGTGTTCATTAGTGTCCATTTGTGGTTACAGATTTTGCGCCGAAGGTCTGCGTCCCATTACGCGGCTATATCATCATTTCGCTGATTTCCCTGGGCACGTGGGTCAGCAGTTCATAGCCGGTATCGGTAACCATGACCATATCCTCGATGCGCACACCCGCTTTGCCGGGCAGGTAAATCCCCGGCTCGATGGTAAAGACCATCCCCGGATGGAGCACAATAGTGGATTTGGCGCCGACGCCCAGCAACTCGTGCCCGGCCCGGCCGATACCGTGCCCCAGCCCGTGCCCGAAATTCTTGCCGTAGCCGTGCTTGGCAATCCAGCCCCGGGCCGCGTCATCAAGCGCGCTGAAAAACTCGCCCGGCCTGACCTTCTCGATGGCCCGGGTCTGCGCCTCCAGCGTGATATCGTAAATCCGGCGCGTCAGCGGCGGCACCTTGCCCCGGAACAGCACCCGGGTCAGGTCCGAGCAATAGCCCTTATAATTGGCGCCCCAGTCTATCAGCACGGCGCATTGGTTGGTCACCGGCTTGTCGGTCAGCGGCGCGTGCGGCAGAGCCCCGCGCTCGTCTATGCCGATAATCGGCGTAAAGGAATTATCCAAAGCGCCCGCATCGCGGGTATATGATTGCATCTGGTAGCCGATATCCCTTTCCGTCAGGCCCGGTTTGATAAACCGGCGGATGCGGCTGAAGGCCTTCTCGGCGCAGCGCACCGCTTCGCGGATAAGTCGAATCTCCTCGGCCGTCTTTATCATCCGCTGTAACTCTATGACATACTGCTGGGGTATCAGTTTTATCTTTGCCGGAGCGCGCTTCCTGAGGTCGTTAAACAACGATAACGTAATATGGACATCCTCAAAGCCGACCCTTTTGGCGCGGACCTGTTTCATCAGGTTGATTGATTCAGCCGCCAGGCCCTTGGTATGCCGGACCAATTGGCAGGCATTGAGCTCCTGCTCGGCCTGTTCGATATAGCGGAAATCGGTAATAAAGAAGGCCTTGGCGGGCGTAACCAGCATCCACGAATCGCCGCTGGTAAACCCCGAAAGGTACTGGACATTGGTCGTGTTCAAAACCAGGAAGGCATCCAGCTTCAGCTCAACCAGTTTCTTCTGGAACCGGTCCAGATAAATATTGTGTTTGCTCATAACATCGCTCCGTTCTAACAAATAGAATAAAGATGGAATTACTACCACTTCCGGTCTGAGTGTCAAGATAAACCAGAGGGTAACTTTAAATAGCCGTCTTTTTTATTTTTTCCCCAGCGAACAGCCATCGTGGAGGCCGTGGGGACTGTTCACGGCGTTAGCGGACAATCCCCGGAGTTACCACCAGGACTCGTACCGGCCTAGGCCTGCACTCTTGCCTCAGTTCACCCGGATTCTTAGCTTCCCCGACTAGAATTCAACCCCTTCCCGACGGACAATCCCCGGAGCCACCCCTAAGACTCATAGCGGGCTGGGCTATGAATCTTAGCCGACTGGGCCTGGATTCTTAACGGACCCGGCGTGGATTCGTAACTGAGACGGCTGAGAGGTCAGGCCTTATCCACGGGGACTGCGCACGGTATGCGCGTAGATCCTATCCGGTCCGGGGTGACGCGCCCCGCGGAGAAGAGGGGACTGTCCTGAAGTTACGAGGGCTACCCCCCTATACCCTACCCCCCACGGGGGGTATGCCTGAATAGTAAAAAACGAATTAAATGAAGAATT
>JAZDFB010000015.1:0-17025 GCA_043808305.1 Planctomycetota bacterium
TATATGCATATCCCGATTCTTATAACAATCTGGTCAGAGTCGGAGGGCTGATTTACGGTGTGGATCCTGGCACCGTTGCCAAAGCCGGCGGCGTGTTTAATCCTATTATGTCATTGAAGTCGCAGATTACATTCATAAAAATAGTGCCACCGGGAACGTCAGTCGGCTATAACAGGTCTTTCGTAACGACTAAGCGCACTAAAATTGCCACGATACCAGTCGGATACAACGATGGTTACCCCTACCAGCTTTCCAACAAAGGATACGTGCTGGTAAAAGGGCAAAAAGCCAAGATTATCGGAACGGTAACGATGGACTATATAATGATCGATATTACCAATATTCCTGATGTTAAAGCCGGTGATGAAGTTGTATTGATAGGCAAACAAGATTCCGAACAAATAACAACTGAGGAATTGTCACGGCTGATAAATATAACGCCCTATGTGATAACCTGCGGCTTGGGAAAAAGAGTCAGAAGGGTTTATCTGACTAAATGAATAAAATCAGATATAAAAAAATAGGTTTTGCCACAATTGACATCGAACGGGAAAACCGTTGCGGCTTTCCGGAAGTGATTTTTTGCGCCAGCAAGACGCCTAATGAAACGGCACAGATAGCCCATGAGATATTGCGGCACAGCAAATGCTTACTGGCTACCAGGGCTGACTCCAAGACATTTCGAGCCGTAAAAAAAACCTGCAAGGATGCTGTTTACCATGCCAAGGCCAGAATAATAACTGCCGATCGGCGGAATAATAAATTACCCTCCCGACCGGGCATACTTGTTATCACCGCCGGCACATCAGACATACCGATAGCCGAGGAGGCCAGAATTACGGCTGAGATGATGGGCAACAAAGTTGAATTCCTTTATGATGTCGGAGTAGCCGGAATACACCGTGTATTAGCACATAATGCTCTGCTGGAACAAGCCCGGGTATTAATAGTCGTGGCGGGAATGGAAGGAGCTTTAGCCAGCGTAGTGGGTGGATTAGTTAAAAGACCGGTTATCGCCGTACCGACAAGCGTGGGCTATGGAGCGCATTTCGGTGGGATAACCCCCCTGCTGGGCATGCTTAACTCCTGCGCAGCTGGGGTGTCCGTCGTTAATATAGACAACGGTTTTGGTGCAGGTTATATCGCATCGTTGATAAATTCATTATCATAATAGAATCAAATAAAAAAGGAGGGATAATTACATCCCTCCTTTTTGCTTTACTCCGGCAGTTTGTGAAATTATACTTCGGCAGTTGGAGCAAAGCGACTTACTGCCGAGTATCCTCGGCTGTAACTCACTACGTTCGAACAGCCGATGGACTGCCGGGTATAGTCGGCTGCAACTTCAGAGCCCCAAAGAGCCTCCCCTTGAGGGGGACAGGCAGCCGACTATAATGCACAAACTGGTTTACCACCCCAGATCATCTTGTTCCTCTTCACCTGTCATTATTTTAATCCTTCTGTCGATTATCTTATCCTTATTGGTTTTGCGCTTCTTCATTTTTTCCTTAAGCTTATTGACCTCTTCTTCAAGTTTCTTAATTTCGGTTTCTCTCTGTAATTCTTTGAGTTCGAATATCTTATCCAGCGTCTGCCTCATTTCGTTCTTTATCGTTTCTTTTTCCTGGGGTGTCTGACTTTCCCGGTACTTTTTGGACAGATCGCGGACGGAACGTTCCATTGTATGCTCGGTCATCATCTGCTGATACCGGGCCGGATCGCGTTCCTTAAGTTCTTTCAGCTTGATTAGCCTTTGGTTGGCTTCTTGAAGAACACGCATAAACAATTCCGGATTTTCCTTTTCCAAAAGCTGGATCTTTTCTAATCTTTCGGGGTCAAACTCTTTTAAAAATCCGTATATCTCTTCTTTATTAATCTGAGGCTCTTCAACAGGTTTTCTTTCACGCGACACCGGCCTCTGGCGCATGCCGCCTTCCGAATTACCCGGTCCCATATTATGACCACTATTATTCATTGGTTTAGGAGATTTTTCCTCAGCCGTACTAATAACCACGGTTGAAACCGCCAGACTTATCAATATCGCCAATGATACAATACCTAAAATCCATTTTTTTCTCATCTTTACCTCCAACACATTTCTATGCTTTTAGAAACCTGCCAAATCCACGTCAATCTCTTTATCTAATTCCTCAATTCTCTGCTTTATTTCCTCAACTGAGTTATCCATACCCTGAGACGGTATCGTTGATAGATTCCATGAAAATATGGCGGCCTTATCGCTGATTTCAGATATTTCCGCCTCAACATTATTCAAGTCATCCAGCATAACAGGTTCTGTTATTATTGTTTGCGGGTTGAATATATAGAAATGCATAACCAGCGCCAGGCATATAAAACCGGCGGCAACTGCGCTCCACCTGAATATGGCCCTCCTGTAACTGCGCGGGGCAATTATGGATTTAACCGGTTCATATGAAGGCAGATTCTCCAGCCTGATAACTATCTTCTTATAATCTGCCAATTCGGAACGACATTCACTGCATGTCTTCAGATGAGCTTCAAAAACCGTTTTGTCAGCTTCCGAAAGTTCATTATAAAGATACTGAATTAATTTTCCGCATTCACTCATAAGACCCTCCATTCATTATATATAACGCATTACCATCCCAAATTATTGTATAAATTAAGTATTTTTAAGCTTTTCCCTTAAAGCTTTCAGGGCGTAGTGCATTCTGCTTATTACCGTGTTTAAGGGGCATTTTGTGATTTCAGATATTTCCTGGAATGTCAATCCGGAATATATTTTAAGCAAAACCACCTCTTTTTGCTCATCCGGCAGTTGCGCCAGCAATTCTTCTATTTCCAGGTCAGCCCCAAAGTTAGTTTCTTTAGCCCGGCCGGTTAACTGGTTTTTCGCTTCGAACTCAAAAGCCCTGGTTTTTTGTTTGCGCCTGAAATAGTCATTGCACAAATTGATTGCTATCTGGTAAAGCCACTGCCTGAAACTGCCAACCCTTTCCGGCTTGAATCCGTCAATATTTTCAATTACCTTAAGGGATAATTCCTGGATTAATTCATTGGCAATACTGAAATCATTGGTCTTGCGGCAAATAAAATTATAGATGCTTTTCCTGTATTTTACCAGCAACTCTTCAAACGCGCTATTGTTGCCTTTGCGATATTCCAGAAGCAATTCGACATCATTATTTTTATCTGGGGGAAGCGTATTATGGTCTTTCAGATTGGGCATAAGTTATGAAGATTACGTGGGCAGTCTGTTTCTTTTGGGATGCCGATGAGAAATACTCCCAACTAAAGAAACTGTTGTATGCTTCTTGAATACCGGTTTCGTAGCGGGAAAATCACTCCTATAATGAGCTCCGCGTGATTCAGTCCGCCTTAAAGCCGACAAAGTAATCAAACGTGCCAGAGTAAGCATATTCTGTAACTCCCAGCCGTCCTTCGTCTTGAATTCGTCTTCCATTACATATCCTGACCAATAATCTATTTTCCTGAGAGCCTGCTCCAATCCTTGCACGTTTCTCTCCAAACTCACATTATGCCACATCAAACTCTTCAGGGCGTTACGTACATCACCAAGATTTATCCCGTCGGACAAGCGTTTGAATTTGGATATATACCTTATGTTAATGTGCCTGAATGCCTGCTTTGAAGCTGACTTACCTGCATTCCTACCGGTTGAATAACCCATAACTAATCCTTCCAGAAGTGAATTACTGCCCAAGCGGTTTGCCCCGTGGAATCCGCAACAGGCGCATTCACCGGCGGCAAAAAGGTCATTTATATCGGTCTTCCCGTTGATATCCGTTGCAATACCGCCTATCATATAATGCGCGCTCGGCCGGACCGGTATCAAGTCTTTGCTTATATTTATGTCAAACCGCCGGCATAACTCCACAAGGCCGGGGAAACGCGACTTTGTTTTACTGCTTGGCAAATGGGTCAAATCCAGATATATGTTTGTGTCGTTAGTCAGTTTCATCTGGTTAATAATGCTTCGCGCAACCACGTCACGCGGCGCCAGCTCCGCCTTGGGATGATAGTCCGGCATAAAGCGATAGCCGTATTTATCCCGCAGCAACGCCCCTTCTCCCCGAACAGCTTCTGATATAAGCGCCCGAGCCGCGCCGGCTACATATAATGCGGTCGGATGAAACTGCACAAATTCCAAATCCTGCAACCTGCATCCGGCCCGGTAAGCCATAGCAACACCATCACCCGTCGCCACATCCGGATTGGTGGTTTCACGATACAGCTGGCCGGCTCCGCCCGTTGCCAGAATTGTTTGTTTTGCCCATATTGCCGCAAGTTCACGTGACTTATTGGACACTAATGCCCCGTAACATTTGGCCGGATTATTTTCCGTTAACAAATCTATCGAAAAACAGTACTCCATTGTTTTAATCTGCCTGTTACTTTTTACTTTATTGATAAGCGTTTGAAGCAAGTTCTTGCCGGTTTCATCGCCCCCGGAATGAATAATCCGTGGATAAGAATGCCCGCCTTCCTGTGCCCAATCGAGCTTGGCACCCTTTTTATCGAAGCGCATACCCCAGTCCGAAAGCTCTTTTACCAGGTTTACGCCATTACTGATTATGTATTTAACTATCCGGGAATTGGCTAAGTCGTGGCCGGAAACCAATGTATCATTTATGTGCGACTCGATTAATTCCGGCCTGTTGATATGCGAGGCAATTCCTCCCTGGGCGTAATACGTATTGGTTTCCTGTAATTTATCTTTGGTTAATACTATCACGTTCCCATAATTGGAAGCCTCAATAGCCGCCCTTAATCCGGCCACCCCGCTTCCGATGACCAAAACATCTGTTGTTATTGAAGGCTTTTTGGACGTGTCAAATGATATAAGATAGTCTCTTTTAAACACCATATTTCTTAAGTCTCTCTACAAAGACCTGTAGAAGTCAAACTCTTCTTCAGCCATAATCTCAGCTTTAACTGTCTTATTTCGCTGGAATGGTTCTTCCAAATCACCGGAAGAATCACTGATAGCTTCGGCAAATTGCTCATCGCTCATGACAATCAGCCCCGATTCAGAAAGCATTTCAGGCGCTATGTCAACCGCTTCTTCAACTGCACCATAGGTTATCCCGGCTTCCTGAGCAACGGTCTCAGTATCTCCAAACGCCCGCATTGGGTCCTCATTCTGAACGCCCGCTGGTAATTCAGGTGCGATGGCTTCAGGTTGTTCATCTAATTCAGCAAATTCAATCACAGCTTCCGGCTCCGGCGCCGCCTCAATATTCTCAACCGGAACTTCTTCAATTACCGATTCCGGTGCCGGGCTTTCTATTGCCTCTGCTACAGCTTCCGGCTCCGGTTCAAGGACCGGTTCTAATTCCGCTTGCGGCAAATCTTCTTCTTCCGGCGCTGCTCTTTCGGGCTCAATTACCGGAACTTCATCATGGATTGTCTGCGCGCCTTCCATGAGTTCTTCCAGCGTCAATTCTTGAACGCTTTCCCGCTCCGGCTCCGCTGATTCCGGCACAACCTCAAAATTCTCAGCGGGGATTTTTTCAATTACCGGTTCCGGCGCTGGGCTTGCCTTTTTAACGGTTTTATGCGGTATTTTCGGCGCGACTGTGGCATCCTTAAGCTTCGCATCAATAACCGGCTCATCATCAACCACTGAAAACTCTTCTATCCCTGTTGGCTCATCGGTTTTGCTGACTCTCGCCTTTGCACCCGATACTTTATCCTTAACAGGTTCTGTAATCTTTGATGTGGCGGCGGATTCCCCATAAAACGTTTTTATCGCATCTTTGATTTCAGACAGCTTACAAAGAACTGCCTTTACGTCACAACCGGTTATTTTCTTCAGCTCTTCAATGGCGCCGGTGTTTTGCGGATTGATCATGCCGACCGTAATGACCTTGCCTATCTTGCTAATAGGCAACATCAGGTTTCTTTTCACCATATCCTCGGGCACCAGCCTGAGTATTTCCCTTGGAATACTGTATTTATCAATCTTTAAAAAAGGCATACGGAATTATCCACGGGCTTTTAATAACTTAACTATGTATCCGTTAGGGGTTAATGGTATGAATTCAAGCGTGTCTACCAGTTCCTGTATCGATTTCCATTCCGGCGTATCCTCAAGCCCATTCTTTTCCAAAGGCGGGTGTTTCAAATCTATAAACGCCACGATTAAGTCATCCTTGCCCGGCGCTACCACCACGCGGTAATCCGGCTTCCCCGTTTCATTCAGTTTGCCGGCAATCAACTTATAAGTTTTATCAATCGCCATTTCCACGCGATCACGCTCTTCTTTGTTGAAGTTAAGCCACTGAGTCTGCGACTTAACCAGGCCTTTTATCCAATCCAAACCATCCGCATCACCCCAAATCTTAGCCTCAAGCAACTTATGCCGGCGCGGCATAAAAGACTTAACCGAACCGGCATCCTCGGCCGCAAAATATGTATGGCAATGCGGGCAGCCGTATTTACCCGGCTTGTCAATTTCAATCTGCGCCTGGCACCCCGGGCATTTGAATTTAGCCGGGTAAAGCTTCTGGTCAACCAACTGGTAGCTGGGCTGTTGGAGAAACTGGCTAACCGCCTCCTTGTCAGAGTTTATTGCCTCGAAAACAGAATTCAAGCCGACCGTGCGGAAAATCGCCCAGATATTGGGAGGTATCTGCGTCATCTTGATGTCGCCGCCCTGGGCGCGGTATTTTTGGACATAGCGCATCAAAGAACCCAAACCGGAAGAACTTATGTAGGAAAGCGCCGACAGGTTAAATACTATCCGATAATAATTGTTATTAAAAAACCCATCTAGGGCGTCGTTAAATTCCGGCATGGAAGCGGAATCGATCGAGCCTGATATTTTGACCACCAGGCATTCGGAATTATCGGCCAGCTTGACGACTTTATTGTTGAATATTAACTGCGGCATAAAAGTGACAGCATTATTATCCATAACCGCTGATTTTGTCAAGTTAATTTCTCGAATATCACTTACAAGTCAAAATAGGTACGCCTGCATTTCTCTTGACAAATATTTAGATATTATATAACGTAATTTCTATGTGGAAACTGCGTTGTGTTCGCGGAGCGGCATGCCGAGGTATCGGCAAAAAGATAATCTTTCTTGCGCTATTATCATATCTCGTATCTTCATTCGCTGTTTTTGGTGCCCATTTAAGTGAGATTGCTTCAGTTGAGGATAATTGTCCTGCTTGCCGTGAAGTAAATAACTTCGCCTCAGGTACAATCAATGTCTATGAAAGATGCGAGCCGGATAATCCCTGCAACAATCCTAATCATTCTCACCATAACCATCCATTGCACGACGATAATTGCTCGCTGTGCCTGATTATCCATCAGCATTTCTCCGGAGCTTTAGCACAATCTGCCAATAACTATTACATAGAACTGCCATCTGATAATTTATGCCTATTTATCCGGGAACGCGTTTATAATAATGCCATTCCGGAAAACATAGAAATCCGCGGCCCGCCGATTCATACCATATAATCCCGGCATCCAACCCCATTCGGCTTGTCCCAAGTCGCCAAGGGGTATCTAAATTATTTATTAAAGAAAGCTAGACTATGAAATATTACATCATCTTGTTTTTATTGCTGTTGCCTGCGATAATATCAGCGGGAGAAACAAATCAGGCCGCAGGGGCAAAATCCGGTTATTTCAATCCCGACGTTTCGGTAATACTTGATGGCGTTTACCAACAATCCAATCAAAAAAATAACATCGGCAGTGTCTTAGGGAATATCAAAGGATTCCCCGCCGTAGCCGGCGGAGAAGCCGAGCCGACAGAAGGATTTAACCCGCGTGAATCAGAATTAGTTCTTTCATCTGTCGCGGACCCCTATTTTTCCGGCTATCTCATCGCCTCAATGCAGGCCGAAGGCGCCGGCGTTGAGGAAGCGGTTATCCAAACCACCAGCCTGCCGTACGGATTTGAGGTAAAGGCCGGCAAGCTCTTCAGCAATTTGGGCCGGATAAATTCACAGCACGGCCATGCCTGGGATTTTATCGACCGGCCGCTGATTTACCAGTTGACATTGGGCGAAGAAGGACTTAATGATACCGGGGTTCAGGTCTCCTACCTGGCGCCCACGGATTTCTACCTGCTCGGCGGCCTGGAGGCATTCCAAGGGAATAACGAGCTGATGTTCAATTACTCCGGCGCACCTCCCCTGCCCCAACGCAGCGGACCAAGGGTATTAGTCGGCTGGTTGAAAATAGCGCCTAACCTGCCTGATAAACACGCGCTGGAAGTGGGCACCTCATTTGGAAGAGGCCTCAACCAAAAGACACTTGATAATGACGATAACGGCCTTGATGACCAGTGGCTGAATGGGTATGTCCGATTCTGGGGCTTGGATGCTGTTTATAAATTCAATTCCTTGAAGGCATACGGCGAAGGTAAATGGACAGTCCAGGCGGAATATTTCAACAGGCAGGAAAACCTCACCGTCAGGGAAGACGACCTTGCGCCTGCCCTGTCCGGGCAGCACGACAAGAGCCAACAGGACGGTTATTATGTTCAGGCCACTTACGGGTTCCTGCCCGGATGGCAGGCGGGGCTTCGCTGGGAACAGGTCGGGTTGCTTAACAAAGACCGCTTGCCCGACGGGACATCAGTGTCATTCGGCGAAACTAACAGGGAATCCCTGGCGCTGACCTATCGCCTGAGCGAATTTTCATATCTCCGTCTCCAATTCTCTGACGGCAAATATGAAACATCATCAGGCTGTAAAAATGTTTCCCAGGTATTCCTGCAACTGCAGATTTCGCTTGGTAAACACGGCGCGCATAAATTTTAGGGGCAGTTAGATAGACTGACACGCAGTGGCGGTATATCGTTACTGTCCCTTATCCCGCTTATTCTAGCGGGATTAGAGCTACAGATGAACACAGATAGGAAAGGATTTATGTTATGAATAAGTATTTAATAAGTTTGATGCTCCTATTGTTGACTTCATTCGGTTGGGCGGAAGATAAGAAACTCAACGTCCTGACCACCACCTCTGACCTGAAGTCCATTACCGAAGAAATAGGCGGTAAGTATGTTAACGTAACAACCATCTGCAGCGGGAACCAGGACCCGCATTTTGCCGAAGCCAAGCCGAGCACCATTATCAGCGCCCGCAAGGCGGATTTACTGGTAGTTATCGGACTGGAGTTGGAGGTTGGTTACGAATCATTGATTATTGAAGGCGCCCGCAACCCGAAGATTAAACCGGGTAATGACGGTTACCTGGATGTATCCCAGAGAGTATTCCTGCTGGAAGTGCCGACCGGCAAGATTGACCGCTCCATGGGCGACGTCCACCCCTTCGGCAACCCCCATTACTGGATTGATCCGTATAATGCCCGGATAATCGCATTGAATATCTCCAACCGCCTGCAGGCCATTGACCCGCCGCATAAAGATGAATACCAGAATAATTATTCTAAATTCATCAAGCGGATTGACGAAGCCATGTTCGGAACCGATGCAACTGCAAAAATCGGCGGCGACAAACTCTGGGAGGCGGAGCTAAACGGCAAACTCGATGATTTAATCAAACAGACAAACTCCGAACTCCAAACCCAAAACTCAGAACCGATTAAATTAGGCGGCTGGATTGCCAAGACTAAACCGCTCAAAGGAATGAAGATAGTGGTCTTCCACCGTTCCTGGACATATTTTGCCAACCGTTTCGGGCTGGCTATCGCCGGCGAGATAGAACCCAAGCCGGGCATTCCGCCCGGACCCGCGCATCTAAAAGATATCATCCAGAAGGTAAACTCGGAAAATATCAAGGTCATCCTGATGGAGTCGTTCTACGACCGCAAATCAGCCGAATTTGTGGCCGATAAAACCGGAGCCAAGGTCATTGAATCCGCGCTTTCGGTCGGCGGCGACGAATCCGCAAAAGATTATATCGCGCTGATAGATAATTTGATTACTAAATTAACGGATGCGTTTAAATAATACGAACAGGAGTAATTTTATGTGGGAAATGATACCGATATTGCAGTGGGCGTTTCTGGCCTGCCTGATTCTGGCCGGAATCCATTGTTACCTGGGTCTGCACATAGTCAGCCGGGGCGTAATCTTTGTTGATATTGCCCTGGCCCAGATGGCCGCGCTGGGCAGCGCCTTTGCCCTCCTGCTCGGCTACGAATTAAACAGCCCCGTCGCCTGGGCCATCTCGCTGGCCGCCACCTTCCTCGGCGCCGGACTGTTTTCCCTGACCAGGATACGCGAAGAGAAAGTGCCTCAGGAGGCGATTATCGGGATTGTCTATGCGGTCGGCTCTGCGGTTACCATACTAATCCTTGACAGGGCCCCGCACGGCGATGAAGCCATAAAATCAATGCTGGTCGGCGGGCTTTTGTATGTTACCTCTTCGTCTGTCTTGAAGATATTCGGCATATACCTGTTGATAGGAATCTTCCATTACATATTCAGGAAGAAATTCCTGCTTATCTCAACCGATATCAAAGAAGCTTACGCAAAAGGACTGGCCGTGCGCTGGTGGGATTTCCTGTTCTATATGACCTTCGGCATAGTCGTGACCATCTCAGTCCAGGTTGCCGGAGTGCTTCTGGTATTCTGCTACTTTATCGTGCCGGCGGTCTGCGCCATGCTTTTTACCAACAGGATTATGCCCAGGTTGATTATCGGCTGGGTCATCGGGTTCCTGGTAAGCATCATCGGGCTGTATTTCTCTGCGGTCTGGGATTTGCCTTCAGGCGCTTCTATTGTCGCGGTATCCGGCATTGCCCTGATAATTTCCGCGCTGGCACGGCGGCTGATAATAACTCGGAATGCTTGACAATAGCGTGCTATAAAGGACGATATAAAAAATATATAAGAAGCGGTTTCATAAGGTATAACCTGTAGTTGCCCGATTCATCGGGCTCAATAAATTGAGCAACTACAAGACGGTGCTATCAGCATCTGCATACTTATGAAACCACTTGAAGTTAGTAATAACATAAGAAAGGAAGTATATGAAAATATGTATCCCGACAGAAACACAGGACGGCAAGTCAGCGCAAGTTTATGGCCATTTCGGCAGCGCGCCTTTTTTCACTATTTATGACACCGAAAAAGACACTGTTGAGATTGTCAAAAATGCTAATGAGCATCATTCTCACGGCATGTGCCAGCCTATAAGCGCATTAGCCGGCAAGAGCATCGATGTTGTGGTTTGCGGAGGAATGGGCGCCAGGGCTGTCCAGAAACTGAACGAAGGCGGAGTCAAAGCGTATAGGGCCGTGCCGGGCACGGTCGCCGATATTGCCGGCCAGTTTTCCAAGGGCAGTCTTGAGGAGATTACTATCGATAACTCCTGTACCCAGCATGACTGTCATTAGTTCAGGGCAAGGCCTCAGCCAGGCCAGCACTTATAGTGCATCGGATAATAATCACCCGAAATACTTGACAAACATTGGAATAGTGCTACGATATTGACAATCGTAATACCGGAGGAGTTATGGCTGAACTGGTTCGTTTCGGGGTATCGCTGGAAAAAGACCTGCTGGACGAATTCGACCGCTTTGTCCGGACCGGCGGTTTCGCCAACCGCTCCCAGGGCCTGCGCAGTCTCATCCGGGACCAGCTGGTCAAACAGGAATGGCTCAAGGGTAAGGAAGTAGCCGGCACCATCACCCTGGTCTATGACCACCACCGGCGCGAGCTGGCCAGAAAACTCATCTCCGTCCAGCACGACTTCCACGACGCCATCGTCTCCACCCAGCATATCCACCTGGACCACGATAACTGCCTGGAAATCGTGGTGGTAAAAGGCAAGCCCAGCCAGGCACAGGAACTGTTACAGGCGCTGAAAGCCGCCAAAGGAGTCAAACACTGCGCCATATCAATGGCCACCACCGGGCATAAGATACCGTAGATGAGAATATATTTTTTATGCCATAGTAACACGATTATTAAATAGGTGTGAATATAGAATTGGCTGGCCAGACGGCACCTGCCCTTCCGTCGGGGTGGGTGGGCCGGCCAATCTACCATTATTGTTTATATATTTCATAATAAGCTGAAAGGACGGATTATGAAACGGATTATCATGATAGTCTGCATACTGATGTCAATAACGCCGAACGCCCTGCCCTGCCGGCCGCTGGCTACCGAGGACTGCGGAACAACACCGGCTGATAAATTGTCCATGGAAGTGGGATTTGAATTTACCATGCCGGAAGAAACCAATACCACCTATATCGTAACCAATGTGTTCAACTACGGGTTGGCCGATAACTTGGATGCCGGCATCGAGATACCGCTGGTCAATCTGACCCAGGACGCCTATGGCATAGGCGATGTTACCCTTCGCTCCAAATACCGGCTCATGATAGAAACAGAAATGCGGCCGGCCCTATTGATTAAATACACCTTAAAAATCCCCAGCGGGGATGAAGGCAAGAGCCTGGGGTCCGGCAAGACCGACGCCGGCATCCTTTTGGTCCTGACCAAATCGTTCGGTGATTTAACCCTATTTACAAACGGCGGATATAATGCGATTGACCTGCCCAAATCCGATGTTTGGCATAATAACACCAGTTTCTTCGGCATGGGGTTACAGCAGGCTATTGCAAAAGACCTAAACCTGCTGGGCGAAATAACCTCAAAACCCTATTGGGGAACAGATTATTCTAACAACCCGGTCGCGGGCGCTGTCGGAATAACATGGGTCATTAACCAAAAAACCACCCTGGACTTCGCCGTAAGATTCGGCTTAGCCGACAGCAACCGGGAATATTCAGTTATCAACGGAATCAGTCTAAACTTCTAAAAGGAAAATGTTATGCATATACCGGACGGATTCTTGGATACCAAGACCTGGGTGGCGTTAAGCGCCGTCTCAGCCGGCTTTGTGGCGCTGAGCATTGCCCGGGCCAACCGCAAACTGGGTGAAAAGCACGTGCCGCTGATGGGCGTTATGTCGGCCTTTATCTTCGCCGCCCAGATGCTCAATTTCCCCGTGGCCGGAGGCACCTCGGGTCATTTTATGGGAGCGGTCCTGGCCGCCGTTCTCCTGGGCCCGTTTGCCGGCACCCTGATAATGACTATCGTCCTGACCGTCCAGTGCCTGATGTTTGCCGATGGCGGCATCACCGCGCTCGGCGCTAACATATTCAATATGGGCATCGTCGGCTCGCTATCCGGATACCTCATCTACCTCCTGTTCTCAACTATCATCAAAGGTAAAATCGGGAAGCTGACCGGCGCCTTTATCGCCGGCTGGGCATCAATTGTCCTGGCCGCCAGCGCCTGCGCCGTAGAACTGGCCGTCTCCGGAACCATTGCCTTAAACGTCGCCCTGCCGGCCATGGCCGGAGTCCATATGATTATCGGCATCGGCGAAGCGCTCATAACCACTATGGTGCTGACGCTTATCTTGACGGTCCGGCCCGACCTTGTAGAATTGCCAAAAATATAGGAGCCTATTATGAAAAAACTGATTATTGCCGGATTAGCCATTTCGCTGGTCCTGGCCACCCTGCTCTCGCCGTTTGCATCGTCTTCTCCGGACGGACTGGAGAAAGTCGGCGAAGACAAAGGGTTCATAGCCAAAGCCCATACTCTTCTGACCGGCCTGATACCCGACTACGTGTTCCCGGGCGTAAGCAACGAGAAAATAGCTACGGCCATTGCCGGCGCGCTGGGCGTAGTAATCGTTTTCGGAGCAACATATTTACTGATGCTGTTGATACGCAAGAAAACTTCGTAACTTCTGCCACAAAGACACCAAGACACTAAGAATTCGGAGTTTATCCCGACTAGGCGGGATGCCTTTGTGGTGAGTTAAAGTATGGAATATCATCTGATTGACGCCTATAGCAAGCGGGATAATTTCCTGCACCGGCTTGACCCGCGCACCAAGATAATCCTATTCATCGGATTCGTCATCCTTATTGTCCTCACCCCGCCCAAACAGTTCGTAACCTTCGGCCAGTATGGACTACTCATCATCGGACTTATTCTGCTCAGCCGTATCCCGGCCTGGTTTTACATCAGCCGGGCATTGCTGGTCCTGCCCTTTGTCCTGATGATTGTCATATTCGTGCCATTCCTCAAGGAAGGCCAAACCGCCTTTCAGATAGACCTCTGGTTTACCCAAGCCCGGGTCACCTATGAAGGCCTAATGGTCTGCTGGAACGTCCTGGCCAAATCAGTCTCATCGGTTCTGCTTATGACACTGCTGATTGCGACCACTCCGTTCAACGACATCCTGCACGGCCTGGCGCACCTGCGCGTCCCGCGCATCCTGATAACCCTGGTGTCGTTTATGTATCGGTATCTCTTTGTCCTGCTGGACGAAACAGAACGGATGCAGCATGCCCGCATCAGCCGCTGGTTCGGCGGCTATGTCTGGCGTCAGATAAAGGTCATCGGCAATATGATAGGCCTGCTCTTCATCCGGTCTTACGAGCGGTCCGAGCGGATTTATGCGTCTATGCTGGCCCGCGGGTTTGACGGACATATCCGGCGCATAGACAACCACAAGTTCCGCATCGCCGATGCGATATTTGTATTAATTGTTGTGTTTTTATTATTATTAATAGTAACTATGAATTAACATTAATTATTGGTGTCCATTCGTGGTTAAAATAAAATGACTGCCATAATCAGCATCAAAGACCTTTGCTTCAAATACCCGGACGGCCATCCGGCGCTGGACGGGATAAACCTGTCCATAAATCCCGGCGAATCAATCGGCATCATCGGCCCGAACGGCGCCGGTAAATCTACCCTACTGCTCCACCTCAACGGCACGCTCCGGCCTACTGCCGGCAGTATTACAGTATCCGGTATGCCGGTGGATGACCGCAATGTCCGGACTATCCGCCAAAAGGTCGGCATGGTCTTCCAGGACCCGGATGACCAGCTCTTTATGCCCACCGTGTCCGAGGATATCGCCTTCGGCCTGCTTAACCTCGGACTTTCGAAAGACGAAGTCCGTCAAAAGACCGGCGCCATCCTCAAGCGGTTCGGTATGTCCGGCTTTGCCAACAAGATGCCGCATCATCTCAGCTTAGGCGAAAAGAAAAAGATAGCCCTGGCCGGTATTTTAGTGCTGGAACCGGAAATCATCGTCTTTGACGAACCAACCGCCAACCTCGACCCGCGCAGCCGGCGGGAATTTATCGGACTCCTGTCAGAACTAAACCAGACCCGAATAATCGCCAGCCATAACCTGGAGATGATAGCTCGGGTTACCCAACGAGCGGTAGTTGTCAATAAAGGCAAAATCACCGCCGACGGCCCGGCCAAAGATGTCATCGCCAATACCGCCCTTCTGGAATCCAACGAGCTGGTTTAATAAAAATCCACATACCCCCACCCCGTTAGAAATGTCTACGGATGATAAGGTTATTAAACTTTAGATAATTTTATTACGATTGATACCATCATTTCTAACGGGGCCCAGGGTAGATGGCGGAGTATGCGGGGGTGAATGACAGGGTATGTCCCGGTGAATGGCAATCTATTAGGGGGTAGATGACGGGGTATGCCGGAGTGCCTTACAGGATATGTAGGGGTGGATGACAGGGCATATCCCCTTGCCTGACGAACCGTGTCCCCCTGCCTGACAGGGTATATCCCGGTGCCTGACGGACTGTGCCGGGGTGCCTGACGGAGTGTGTCCGGTTGCCTTACAGGGTATGTCCGGGTGCCTGACGGGGTATATGGGGTTGCCTGACGGGGTATGCCGGGTTGCCTTACAGGATATGCAGGGGTGGATGACAGGGTATGTCCCCTTGCCTGACGAGCCGTATCCCCCTGCCTGACGGGGTATATCCCGGTGCGGCACAGGGGGTATCGGGGTAAGGCAGGGGTGGTGTGGGGTTTGGGGGATGCCACCCCCTGGGCCGGTTTTGAGCACAAAATTCCGGACGAAGGGGTAAAAAATGCCCTTTTTACGGATTATTTTTTACCCCTTCAAACCCCATTTTTTACCCGTTCAGCGCTTGAGTCACTTTTTCATCCGGGCCAGATATTCATCCAATCCAACCTGCCGATAAAGGGATACCCACGTCTTTACGGACTGGTAAGTAACATCCAGCATCGTGCTTATCTGCTTAAATGTATGCCCTTTATCGGACAGCCAGACGGCCTGAAGCCGTTTGCGCTTGCGGTTCTGCCCTTTCAGCGCCATCGTCTGTAACTCCCGGCTGATTCTCTTGCGCTCATCGTCGGTCAGTTTGATAAATGCGTGCGGAAAAGGCATAACTCATTAAGCACTAAATCCTAAATTCGAAGCCCTAAACTATAACCCCTTACTCAAGTCCTTCCAGATTACCCTTGCGCTCAAATATCAGCTTGGTGTCTTTGTGGAGAAGGATTATAATAGCAGATGTGAATAATAAAATAGACACCAAATTTAATTGTGACATCTTTTCTCCAAGAATATTAGGATTTGTCAATGGCAAAAAAGAGTACAAACTGAGCGCACATATTATAGCGCTTACTATTATAGATAAAATCCTTGCCCATTTCTTGAATATTATTAATCCAAACCCAGTAAGTAAGTATATTATAGTCGGTATCATAAATAATATTTGTTTCCAATTTGGTAACTGTGCTTCTTCAAATACGGGATTTAAAAGAACCATAATAACACCTAACATACCCATTACGAGATATAATACCGCAAAATATCTAATCAAACGCTTCCGAATTTGTAGTTTCATAACACCCTTATAATATCCTCTGATAATACAGTCAAGTAAATTCTTTGCGCCCTTTGCGGTGATAGAGTATGGAATTCTTGACAAGGACTTTGTCAAGTATATAGTTCGGCTGGTAATTATGTAAGCGGATTCAACTGATTTAGCCGATAGTATTATATCAGGTTTCAGCCTGAGGCTGACCCGCCTCTGGCGGAGACCCGCCTCTGGCGGGAATATGTTTACTTAGAGACTCTATCAAAACTATTATGATAAGTATTTCCTCTCCCCTTGTGGGAGAGGGTAGGGTGAGGGGAATCAAGATAATCACCCTCCCCTCCCTCGAACGGGACCCCGGCTAATAGGGGTAACCCC
>JAZDFB010000016.1:0-48828 GCA_043808305.1 Planctomycetota bacterium
AATCCCCAAGACACAGCTTGGGACAGGTGGGACGGAGTTTATCCTCCCGAATGCTTTCGGGAGGGCTTCGGCTCCGCAAGGGGTGGGGGTATATTACTACTTAGCCCCCAGTATTATACCCTATATACCGGGGTATTATACTACTTAGCCCCTAGTATTATACCCTATACACCGGGGTATTATACTACTTAGCCCCTAGTATTATACCCTATATACCAGGGTATTATCCCCTATAGTCCAGGGTATTATACCCCATACCCCCTATCCCGGGGGTAGGGGGGTGGTATCCCCCCCCCTGCCAAATATGCGTTATATTCGTTTTTAGGGTAAAAATGGGGTAATTTAAGGAAAACGACGCTTTGGAATGGCTATAAATATTGAATTACCTAGTATGGGATGTAGTGCTCGCCCAACAAATAGCAAACAAACATCTATAATTACAAGATAGGCATTATAGTATTCATAGGGGCATTACTCAAGTCTTTACACCACAACGAGTTACGATACAACTATTGTGAATTCACTTTTGAATTCACATATTTTTACTATGCCACGTATCAAATCGCACAATCATTCCATCCGGTATCGCCTTTGAACATATTACAGGCATTTCTAAAACTTCTTGCATCCTTTTTGCTAATTGTTCTTGACTGAGTTCATAAATTTGCGTTTCAAATAGTAGCGCATACCCTCCTTTATTATTAATCATATGAATGTATGTTTTTGGAGCCCAGCGTAATATGAATAAGGGCTTAACCCCAAGAAAAGAACACATTTCTAATTTTATTTCCAATTCCTCTTTATCTATATATCCCATCGTGTTTTTAATTTCACACCCATACCCTATATTATCTTTGCTAAATATGAAATCCAGATCATGCCCTGTTTTTTCCCATTTCTTTCCTTTGTATTCTCTAACCTTTTTAGCTACGGGCATAAAACCTTTCATGGCAAGTGCATTACAAAATAAATCTTCCGCTCTATGCCCACAACTTCGGGTTATATGGTCTTGAGAATATTCTTCAATTATTTTTTCTAATTTATTAATTTGTCTTTGAGCATACCTGTTTGAGTAATGAATAAAGAAGCGTGTTGACGTCCCTTTTTCTTTCGAAAATCTAAAATCTTTTAAGTAGCCAAGCTTAAGCAATCCAATTATTGCATTATTTGTTATCCAATGGAAATACTTCTTTTCAAATTTTACCTGTAATTGTCTGATATAAAAAACGCTTTCCTTATTCTGTTCATACAATGCTCTTATATCAGCTTGCGCTTGTGAGAAATATCCATCTGTTTCGTAAGATGGCCCTGAATAATCTTCTGGTGCATCCAAGAAATCATCTTCTGAAATCATATTAAAACTTCCGCTTGTTTTTCCTCATCTTTTCCCCTCGATGACATTTCCTTTTGTAACGTACTGCAGTTTTCCAGCAACCGCAATAGGGGACGCCACTTGTTTATCCGCCGCCGGAGGAGTTATCTATTCGGTCTGCCGAATTCTGCCACGAATACACACTAATGAACTCGAATTATTACTTATTCCCCTTTTCCCCGCTGTCCCGGCACTAGTCCCATAATTTGTCCAGCCTGGGCTCATTCGACGTCGGGGATGTATCCCAATCACTTATTCCCTCTAAAAATCCCCCATACAATAACCGATAAATCGCTTTTAAAGCATCAACGAGGTGTTGCCCCCAATGATGTTCAAAGTTATTTCTCCAAACAAAAGTAGCCTCAAGAATACTATTCTTAGTTTGCAGATTATAAATTTCTAAAGAGCCTTTAACCTCACTATATATATCAGCGAGGTCATCTGATAAAGTGGTCTGCATAGGGTCATCTTTTCCGAGTTGATACGGGTCCCAAACTTCCCAATATACGTTTTTTTTGCCGAGTTTATCCCATAATTTCTCCTGAAGAGTTTTTGCTTGCTCACTAATAAATTTCTTATCTATCACACTATCTTTTTCGGGCGGTTCAACATTCGGCAAAGCAGATGCTCTAAAATATAGAAGTGATAAACTGTCGGCTATTTTCTTCAAGAAGTCGTCATTGGGTAATTGCAGGTTATTCTCTAATATCAAACAATATTCTTGAGCAGCCTGCGCAAATTCTCGCACCGCAGTTAAATTAGCCTCTATCTTAGAATCTTGATTATTCATATATATTTTCTTCCCCTCGGATTATATTAATACCTGAAGGTAGAGCCGCTTATCGGCCTCCCCTCTGGGGGATAACATGATATATATATTTTAGTATAAGCATTTCAGCCGAAAGTGTCAATTTATATTACCCAGTATGTAGAAGGTCCCAAGACTACGCGCGGGATAAGACCTCTATTATTTCTTCTCGCCGTCGAGATTATATTTGACCAGGAAGACGTCGTAGTCGCCCTGGTTGTCGTTATTGTCTATGGAACCGTATGAGAATATGGGGATGTATATGAAGTTATTCGGGTTGATGACGATGTCGTGGGCGTTGTCGTCGCCCATAGTGCCGCCCTGCCTGGCCCAGACCATTGCGCCATCCGGATTATATTTGACCAGAAAATAGTCCGTGCCGCCGATGAAGGTGTTGAATTCGAACGAGCCGGATGTATCGCCCACGATATATACATATCCGCTGCCGTCTATTGCCAGGTTATAGGAGGTATCGTTGCCGGACGAGCCTATCTGTTTTGCCCATATCCGGTTACATAATGAATCATACTTGGCGATAAAGATGTCGTAACCGCCCAGCCATTTGCCGGCCTCCATTTCGCCGTTGGTGTTGCCGGTGACGTAAATATCGCCGGAGGCGTCCAGCCCGATTCCGTAGGCGTTGTCGTAGCCGTTGGTGCCGTCCTGCTTTATCCATTGCCTGGCGCCGCTGGCGTTGTATTTGGCGATGAAGAAGTCGTCCATCCCTTTCACGCCTTTGCGCTGGTTTGATTCGAACTCGTTGGCAGTCTTGCCGACGATGTAGACATTGCCGGCGCCGTCCACGGCTATTTCGTAGCCCGTATCATAGAGGTCCGAGCCGAACTGGCTGACCCATTGGAGATTGCCGTTGTTGTCATACTTGGCCAGGAAGACATCGGCATCGCCCTGGTTTGTGCTGTCCGGGAAAGAGCCGTATGTCAGGCCGGTGACGTAAATATTGCCGTTAGGTCCCACCTGGACCGCTTCGGCGATGTCGCCGGATTCGGTCCCGAACATCCGCGTCCACTGCCTGACGCCGGCCGAGTCGTATTTAATCACGAAACAGTCTATTACCCCGGCGTTTATGTTGCCGTCAAGGTTCCCGTAGGTGTATCCGGCGATATAAATATTGCCCGACGAATCAACCGCCACCTTGCTGGCATAGTCGTCCTGGGGCGTGCCGGGCTGCCGGACCCATTGTTTGACCCCGTACTGGTCATACTTCACCAGGAAGACGTCCCTGCCGCCGTGATAAGTATTACCGTCCATACCGGAATTGGTAAACCCGGTGCTGTAAATATTCCCTTCGGAGTCGGACGCGCCGCCGAAAGCGCAGTCCCGGTCCGGCGTGGCCAGCCGCTGGGTCCAGACCGGCGTGACCACGTAGCCGTGGCTGGAATTGCCGCTGTGGCCGGCGGCGTTGTAGGCGTTAACCCGGTAATAATACGGCGTGGAACTGGCCAGGCCGGTGTCGGTATATGCCGTTGTGTTTTCGGTTATGGCGGCCAGCTGGGAAAAATTGACGCCGTCGGCGCTGCGCTCGATGATAAAACCGTCCTCGTTATCAGAATTGTCGTTCCAGGTCAAGGCGGTGGATGAGCCGGAGACATCAAAAACGCCCAATCCTGACGGCGCGGCGGGTAAGACCACGGTGGAAACGGCCTGGGCTTCGTTAGAATACACGCTTGACCCGCCGTCGTTATAGGCAACTACCCGGTAAAAATAGGTGGCGCCGGGCGTAAGCCCGGTATTGCTGTATGAGGTGACATTGGACGCCAGCGAGGCGATTTCCATATAGCTGCCGCCGGTACCGTCGCGGCGGAACAACCGGAAACCGTTTTCGTCAGCGGAATTGTCTATCCAGTTGATGTTCATCCGCTCATTGGTTACTATCCTGATGGTCACGGCTGACGGCGGATTGGGCGGCGGCAGGGTCGCGGCTGAGGCGACGTTGGAATAATGACCGAAGCCGGAATTATTCCAGCCCCTGATACGGTAATGATAAGTGGTCGAGGCAACCAGCCCGGTATTGGTAAAAGATACGGCGTTAGGGTTGACAGAGCTCAGCAAAAAGTAAGTTGTTCCGTCCAGTGAGATTTCTATCTTGAATTCTTTCTCGTTGCCGGAATTATCCTGCCAGTTCAGCACTATTTTAGAGGATGAAACAGCCGTGGCGGTGAGGTTGGTTGGCGCCGCCGGGCCCCAGGCGATTTCATCGCTGCTGCCGGTAGCGTCATCATCCGCGGGACGGCATACGCCGCCGTAACCGGCAAGCACGACTCCGATTAAAAAGCAGATAACCAAAAAACGCATAATAAGGTTCTTCCTTATATATACATTATACCATTAGGTATTATACTAAAGTATTTATATTATATAATACTTTTAGGTATTATAGCTATTTTTATTACCTGTGGCAAATATTATTCTGCCTTAAAACCGTTTTGATTATAGTAAGTCTTTTATCCGGTTTTCGATTATCTGGTCGGAGCTGAAATTGGCAATCATCAGTTCTTCGGGCGAAGTACCTTGGAATGCGGCTTGAGGCGCCAGCCCGATAAGTTCGCTTTCGAGTATGTTTATGCCGGAGGCCTCAGCCAGCTGTTTGATCCGGTCAAATACTATCTTGGGCGATGATACATTGTAGTTGGTCAGGTTCATTGAAATCTGGACGATGTTACGGTCCTGGAGCATCAATCCAAGCGCTTTGACGTTAGCCATTCCTCCGCTGGATTCGCGGATGGTCTTAGCTATCTTTTTGGCAATGGCCAGATTATCGGAGGCAAGGTTGACGTTGAAAGCCACCAACACCATCCTGGCGCCGACGGCCGTGGCGCCGGCAGTCGGGTGTATGCGGTCCGGCCCGAAGTCCGGGAGGCGGTCGGGGTTCTTGCCGATTTCCTGGCTCAGGCCCTCGAACTCGCCCTTGCGGACGTTAGCCAGGTTTTTCCTTTCGGGCCGGGTGGCGGCTTCTTCATAAAGATAAACCGGGATGTTTAATTTGGAGCCGATGTCCCGGCCTACTTCGCGGGCCAGCTTGACGCAATCATCCATGGTTACTTCACGGATGGGAATGAACGGAACTACGTCCGTCGCGCCCATGCGCGGATGTTCGCCTTTGTGCTTGGTCAGGTCAATAAGCTCGGATGCTTTTTGGCAGGCGTTGAACGCGGCTTCTTTGACGCCGGACGGCGCGCCGATGAATGTCACCACCACGCGGTTGTGGCTGGAATCCATCTCCTTATCCA
The DNA here is from genome assembly GCA_043808305.1 of Planctomycetota bacterium. Classification (GTDB taxonomy): domain Bacteria; phylum Planctomycetota; class MHYJ01; order JACQXL01; family JACQXL01; genus JBBAAP01. The sequence goes on from JAZDFB010000016.1 coordinate 5,429, forward strand.
GGAGCTTGACCCCTTTTACGGCGGTAATGGTTTCAAGTATCCGGTCAACCACCTCGGGCCGGCGCCCCTCGCTGAAATTAGGCACACATTCGACTATCTGCATTTTCTTATAGTATAAAAAGGCTCAATAAATTGAGCAACTACAGGTAATGAATTGTAGTTGCCTGATTTATCAGGCTTTCTTGTTATTCCTGCAATTCGAGGGTGATATTTATATTGATATCGTTCTTCATCTTCATTTCCTTAGCCGCCATTTCAGGTTTATCCGGTTTTTCGGTGTCTTCTTCCTGCGGCTCATCGTTCTTTTCGATGCCCTCTTCCTTGGATGAGTCTTGCTTGACAGCCACATCCATGGTTAACCTCATATTGGCTTCGCTCCTAACCAGAGTCCCGGCCTGCGTGTCAAAATAAGACGTGCGGGTGCCGCTGTTGTTGGTCCATTCTATTTTTATCTTTTCGCTGAGCTGTTCGAGTTCTTCCAGATTGAAACTCAGCGTAATCTGGTCGTCAATCCGGGCGCACATGCGGTTCATGTAAAGCTCTTCACCCGTATAGGTAGATTTTATAAGCAGTTTAATACTACCGGCCATCGGGACCGGGATCTCGATTTCATTGGTCCAGGACTCGCCTTTGGCAATTCCGGAGGCGGGCAGGCGGGTATTGGCCTGGGTCATTAAGCTGTAATACCATTTATCTCCGAAGCTGGCCCTTATTTGCTCGGCAAACCGTTCGTTGCCCTTGAGCAATTCATCCATAAACTCGGTAATGCCTTTGACATCCAAAACCCGGGCGGATTTATCCATAGTAACGGTGAATTTCTTGCCAATCAAAACAAAGAACGGCCTAAAAAACATCTTATGCGGGGCCGGATCCGAATCATTCAGCGCGGCAACGTCTTCGGCGTTAGTAGAATCGAATTTAATCTTGCCGAGCATGGGAATGTCGGCGTTAAGTTTTACCGTGTCATAAGTTGTTTCCAGCGTGCCTGAACCGGCGGCGTCGACATCGAGCACTTTCTGGGAATAATTTATTACCTGCTTCATGGCCATAGTTTGTTCGTCCATCATCGGCGCCGAGGTTTGCGACATCATTTCCTGCGTCATTTTATACTTATACTCATTGCCCTTGAGGAATTTCCATTCCAGGTTTACCTGACTGCGAGCGTTCTCGCTCAGGCAGGCCTTGCCACCGGGTTCAACGACTGTGCCTTTTACATTAACGGTAGCGGTGGCGGTAGTTTCTGATTTTTTTATCTCCTTGGCCTGGGGAGCCGTTGCGCAGCCGGATGCCATTATCACGGCGGCCAACCCCGCTGAAATAAGCGGGATAACGCGGCAGTAAACTCGCTTCGCACTAATCCCGCTGGAATCCCGCATCCCGCATAAGTACGGGACGTCGCTCGACTCCGTAAGTGCGGGATTTCGCTGCGGCTCAATAAGCGGAAATTTCTTTATCCCATTAGGGATATTTATAATGTTAGACCTTAAGGTATTTATCATATAACCGTATTTCCTTTCTGTATAACTATTTTTGCAAGGTTGACTCCCCAGTGATAAGGGATATGCCGGTATGAAGGCGCGTTCCAGATGACAATATCCGCGTCTTTGCCTTCTTCCAGCGAACCAACCTGTTTTTGTCTGTTAATGGCATGAGCCGCATTAATCGTGGAGGCAACCAGCGCCTCGGCCGGCGTAAGCTTCATCATGGTGCAGGCGATGGTCATTATCATAGGCATTGATTCGGTCATAGAGGTGCCCGGGTTGAAATCAGTTGCCAGCGCTATGGGCAAACCCATATCCACCATCTTACGGGCCGGGGCGTAGTTTTTAAGACCGAGCGCCAAAGTTGTGCCGGGCAGTATTACGCCGATAACGCCCTTGTCGCGCATCCGGCTAATGCCGTTATCGGAAACAGCCATGAGATGGTCGGCTGACACGGCGCCCAGTTCAGCCGCCAGTTCGGCGCCGCCCAGGGCCGCGAATTCGTCGGCGTGAAGCTTGAGACTGAATCCGTATTTGCGGGCGGTCGTAAGTATATCGCGGGCTTCATTTATTTCAAATATGCCTTTTTCACAGAAAATATCGCAAAACTCGGCCAGCTTGCGCTTGCTGACTTGGGGTATCATTTTATTTTTCAGATATTTCACATAGCCGGCTTTATTGTCTGCATACTCAGGCGGCACATCGTGAGCTCCAAGAAAAGTCGGAACTATTGCCGGCAGTCCTTTTTCCTTACCCAGCTCCTTTATTACTTCCAGTATTTTCACCTCATCGTTCAGGTTCAGCCCGTAACCGCTTTTGGCTTCGATGGTGGTAGTCCCGTGGCTGAGAAACTTCATGAGATGCGCACGGGCGTTTTGCTTGAGTTCAGCCTTGGTAGCGGCGCGGGTAGCGCGGACGGTTGAATTTATGCCTCCGCCGGCTGCGGATATTTCCTGATAGGTCGCGCCTTTGATGCGCATCTCGAATTCCAGAGTCCGGTCTCCGGCGAATACCGGATGCGTATGCGGGTCTATCAGACCCGGAGTCACGGCATTGCCGGTTGCTTTGATAGTTTTGCCCGAACGGTAATTTTTCTTGATTTCCTTATCAGAACCTACCGCAACTATCCGGCCTTTATTAACGGCAATTGCGCCGTCGGTAATAATACCCAGGTTATTCATCCGGCCCGGGCCCGAGCAGGGGGTGTCCGAATAACCCCGAACCGTCGCCAGCTCCGACGCATGGCTGATAATAAGGTCGACCTTTTTCATAGATGGTCATCTTTCCCCGCGAAGATTTCCCTTACCGATTCCGTCCGCCGCACAAGATAAAGATAACTCTTCAACGGCTCGCCGGACGGCGTAAAAGGCTTAAGAAACAGCTCTCTTATCTCACCCCGGCTGATGATATCCTGCATCACGCCGTTATAAAGCTTGTCTCCCAGGATATATCCGATTGACTGCGATACCCCGACCCAGTTGTCGAGGTCCATATAACGTATTTTTCTATACGCCTTCCATCCTGACGTGTCAATATAATTGCGTTCGCGCTTGATATGTTCCAGAACGGTCTGTCCGATTTTCCGTTCGGCGCGAACCCAGTATGGAATCACTCTTTTATTTGCATAGCGTTTAATCAAGTCCTGGAAATCCCGTTCTTTGCTGCAAAGCCGTTTATGGTTTATGATTTTGGACCCGAAGAACCCCAGCGCCTCGCGGATGACATTGTAATAGAAATTATCAATCGGCGCCCGTTTAACCTCAACCGGATTGCCGTCTTCGCCGGTCAAGGCATAATGGTAATGTATCAAATGCGCCGCTTCTTCAGCCGCGTGGTTCAATGAAAGATTCGACAGGCATATCAGGTTGGCCTCACGGATGAAATAGCTTTCGGTCCGGGCCAGGTCAACCGCAATCCGGTCCTTTTCAATCGGAGAGGATAACTTTTCTTTTACCTTTTCCAGAACATCGAAATCGTGCGCCGAGCAGATGGTAAACCGATCAAGCGGCGGGATTTCAAGATTAAGGAATTCGCAGATGGCCTTGACCAGTTCGGCCATTTCTTCGGGTAAAAGCGTCTCCTGTTTCTCTCCCTCGCACCAGCCCGGATGCACCGGGCAGGACTTCAATTCCTTTTCCCGATATTGCCAGTTTAGGCAGGATTGAAAAACCATCAGAGGCGTAGAGTTCATAATACAGTATACTCCGTCCTTAATCTTAACCACCTCGGCAGTCTGCTCCAACCCTTGAGATGCTAATTTCCAGTAGATGCGTTCTGAATTCTGGCAGATAATAAGCCGTTTCAGGGCCGGCAGTCCTTTCCTGCCCCTATTAGCCCCTTGCGGGATAACCTCGCAGCCCGTTCGGGTTCTCGTCCCGAGACCCCTCAGGATCGAGGGATAACTCGCGGAGTTTATCCCGCCTTTGGCGGGGCTCGAACTGCGAGTAACGGGACTGACTGCGGTCTTGCCGAATACTTCATCAACGGCTCTGGGTAAATGGTTCTCGCTGATATGGAGATCCCCGAACAAAATCAGGAATAATGCTTTGGGATTTTTAGATGCCGTATCTGCTATCGTTTCCGCAATTATGCCATCGCGCCGGGCCAGGGTGTTTTTGCCTTTTATGTCTCTTGTATTAAGGCCGTACACCTTGATTTTATGTTCACGGGCGAAATTAAGCAAGACCTTATAATGATTCCAGTCAAAACCCCAGGTCTTTTCGTAGCTGATGGATTTAAGAAAACCCACATCTTTAATTTTACCTTTAAGGAACCGGTCTATGGCAATTTGGTGTTCGGCGCGGAACATTTCCAAGCCAATGATTATCGGACGCGTGAATTTGGAATTAAGAATAGGTTCGAGTATGCGAATTAATGCCTTTTGCGATTGGCGCAGGGTGTGGTAATCGCCCAGGTAAACAATATCAGATTGGATTACCGCATCAAGCATCTCCGCCTTGGAGACAATACGCTCATAGTCGCTGGTAAGTTTTTTGTAATCGTCGTAATACGCATCAATCCAAGGATTGGTCAGGCAATATTCGGCGTAAAGAATTTGCTTTATGCGCTTAAGCAGCCGTTTCTGAATCCCTATCAACTCAGCCCGAGGTGAAACATCCTGATTTTTATAAGACATAATAATACCAGCCTTGTATGGATAATGCAGGATAATTGTATTTTATTATTGACATAATACAATAGAAATAGTATTTTTGTCGGAAATCAATATGAATATAGGCGGTTTTGAGATTCTTGTTATTCTGGTGCTGGCACTGATGCTTTACGGCCGGCGCTTGCCGGAAATAACCCGAGCCGCGGGTAAAGGATACAGGTCATTCAAAAAAGAAATAGACGGAATTAAACAAGAATTAACTAAAACAGTCAACGATGAGATATCCGACAAAGCACCGGAAATTAACCCTTATTCGGCAACAGATACGAATGTTTATCCTGAGAATAAGACTGAAGAACCTAAATAGATATGCCAGGACTGATAATACAAACTGCCGGCAGCCCGGCAAGGAATTTTGAGCTTGCCGAAGAAGCTATCATCGGGCGCGAGCCGGCCAATAACGTTTATATTGACGACCCCAGAGCGTCGCGCCAGCATTCTCGCATTACCAAACAACCGGACGGATATTACATATCCGACTTAAACAGCCGTAACGGGACTCTGGTTAACGGCGAAAAAATAGCAACACGCAAACTCAAAGATAACGACCGCATCGTTATCGGCCGGACAACGATTACATATAAAGAAATTCTTGACACAACCGCCCCGCAAAAAGACGGTCCGGCTCAGAATCAAAAACCTGTATCAGCGAATGTGCCTCCGTCGCCAAAGAATGATGCGGCAACAGCTGGTCTTTCGGCCGGCAAAGCCCCGGTAAATCGCCCAGAGCCGTTTAGCCCCCCGGTGGTAAAGCCGCTTAACGATTCCGGCCTCCCCTCCGAAGGATTGAAAGATATAAAAGGCGTCTCTGCAGACTCACCCCAGAATTCACCCAAGGGAAACGACGGACCGGATATAAGCAAGAGCAGGGAGGCCGTCAGCGAGATGGCCAAAATGGCAGAAAAGGTTTATGGCAAAGGGGGCAAACCGGCACCGGCGCCAAAGGCGGCAAGAATATATCCTGTTCAAGAGCCGGCCCAAACCGGTTCATTTGCCTCTAAATTATTGCTATTCATCGGGCTCCTGATATTTTTCCTGATACTGCTGTTTGGTTCCAAGTGGGCCGGCGAGAAATTAATACTATCTATAGCGGAACGCCATCCCAAGAAAGACACCACGCAAACGCCAGAGCCGCCGGTGGACAACGAAACTAAAGAAGAAAACCAGTAGATTAGACAGGAATAATTTATATGAAATATATTCTGCGGTGCGGCTTGATCCAGGCGTCAAATGTCAAAGGCCCGGAAGCATCCAATGAAACCATTAAGAAAGCGGCGATTGCCAAGCACCTGAAACTTATAAAACAGGCGGCGGACAGTAAAGCCAAGATAGTCTGCCTGCAGGAATTATTTTACGGGCCGTATTTCGCGGCAGAACAGAATACCAGATGGTATGGGCTGGCCGAAAAGGTGCCGGCCGGTCCGACCGTTTCATTGATCCGCAAAGTAGCCAAGAAATACAATATGGTGATTGTAGCTCCGGTTTATGAAGAGGAGATGCCCGGCGAATATTATAACACGGCGGCAGTGATTGACGCGGACGGCTCGTATCTGGGCAAATACCGCAAAAGCCATTTGCCCCACTGCCATCCGGGCTTCTGGGAAAAATTCTACTTCAGGCCGGGTAACCTGGGATACCCGGTATTCCAGACGCGTTATGCCAAGGTCGGCGTGTATCTCTGTTATGACCGCCACCATCCGGAAGGCGCCCGGATAATGGGCTTAAAAGGCGCAGAAATACTCTTTAACCCCAACGCCACCGTGTCCGGTCTTTCCGAACACATCTGGAAACTGGGCATGCCGGCTTACGCGGCTATAAACCAGTATTATGTCGGCGTCATCAACCGGGTCGGCCGGGAAAAACCGTGGAATACCGGCGATTTCTACGGCACCAGCTATTTTGCCGATCCGCGCGGGAAGATTATCGCCCAGGCCAGCCGCGATAAAGATGAAGTCCTGGTGGCTGATCTGGATATGGATTTTATCCGGGAAGTCCGGAACAACTGGCAGTTTTACCGAGACCGGCGGCCTGAAACATACTCGGAATTGTGCGAATTATAGTTTGGCAATTAATAGAGCAACTGATCTGATTAATGCTAATCGCGAAGTTAAGTTATATTTTAGTTGACTATACTTGGCATATTAGATATTAATAATTTCGCAGTAACAATTAATGAATGCCCCAACATACGGCGGGGTCTAAGAGCTAAGTAACGCTCTTTTGTCGCTGACTAGCTCTAACCCCGCTGGAATAAGCGGGATAAGACCCAGTAACGGTCTTTTGCCTCTATGAGTCAAAAGTCCTAACTGGCTCTAAGAGAGGTAAATATGCGTAAGAATTCCAAATTATTTGTATGCTTGACATTATTACTCGGAATAGTTGTTTTCATTAATACCGGCGCTAAGGGTTGCACCGGGGCTTTACAGCAAAATGACAGCACCGGCAATAGTTTTGTAGCCGAAGCGCCTTATAACCTGACGGTAACGGCCACGTCATCATCGCAGGTTGTGCTTACCTGGCAGGAAGATGCTTTGTATGAACAAGGCACAAGGGTCCAGCGAAAAGCCGGCAGCACCGGTTCGTATGTGACTATAACCAATCTCGGACCAAATGTTCATATTTATACGGACACTGGTGTCGCGCCGGCAACCAGTTATTATTACCGTACACAGAATTTTTATACGGCTTCGGAAAGCGAGTATTCAAACGAGGCCTCTATTACAACGCCTGATACGGGCTGGGACAGCCCATTCACCTTAAGCGCCACCGCTAATTCCGCCACCGCTATCAGCATTTCCTGGAGTGATAACTTCAGCGCCGAACAGGGGTTCCTGATTGAGCGGAAAACCGGTTCATCAGGAACTTATGCCCAGATTACCATTTCACCGGTCGCCGCTAATATCACTACTTGTACTGACACTACTGTATTCCAGAGCACTACTTACTATTACCGGGTAAAAGCTGATTATTCAACCAGTAGCGGCATCTATTCGAATGAAGCATATGCCAGGACACCTGGCATTACCGCCGATTTATGGACTGCCCTCACTACTACTGGCGCACCAACAGCCCGTATCGGCCATACAGCAGTTTGGGCGGATGGTTACGGATCGATTGTTTATGGTGGTGATTTCTTACGGAATGGCAGTATATATTCACCTACCGCTAACGCCTGGTCCGCGATGACCGCTGTCGGTGTTCCTTCTGCCCGGGTCGGGAATACCGCCGTCTGGACCGGGACGGAAATGCTTGTCTGGGGTGGTGAACTGGCTGCACGCTGGACAATTGAATACTCCGACCCGCCCACTAACACGATTCCTTCCGTATATAGTTGGACAACATTTAATGGCAGTAGTTATAACCCGGGCACGAATTCTTGGACAGCGATGTCATCTGCTAATGCCCCTGGAGACCGAACAAACCATACCGCGGTATGGACCGGCAACCGGATGATTGTCTGGGGCGGCGAACAAATAAGGCAAGATGCAACATCAGGAGATTTTACAAGAAGCACTCTTAATACGGGCGGCGTCTATGATCCTAATACAGACTCCTGGAGCAGTGAATTCCCTAACTTAGCTAACGGTATAGGCGCGCCTGCTGCCAGATGCCTGCATTCCTCTGTCTGGACAGGCGGGGCAATGATTGTTTGGGGTGGTAAATCCGGAACTGCTGCCGTTGGCGGTGGTGGTATTTATAACCTGGCTACAGATTTATGGATACCGCAGATGACTTCTTCCGGCGCTCCGGCGGCTCGCTATGACCATTCTACCGTATGGACCGGTGCCGGCAGCAACCCCTGGAATAATAAAATGATTGTCTGGGGCGGCACCGATGGCTCGCAATTCTTTAATACCGGCGGCACCTATGACCCGGTTGCCAATTCTTGGACGGCTTTGCCGACCACCGATGCTCCGACAGCACGGACACTGCATAGCACCGCCTGGACCGGCTCTAAGATGATTGTCTGGGGCGGCGGCTGCGGAGTATTACAGGGCGCTTTCGATACAGGCGGCGTATATGACCCAGCCACCAATACCTGGATGCCCACCCCCAGCGCTAACGTACCAACCGCCCGAACCATGCATACGGCGGTTTGGGACAGTGGAAACGGGCTGATGCTCATCTGGGGCGGATGGGATTCATTGAATACTTTTAATACCGGCGCGTCCTATAAGCCTTGATTGAATTATCCCGGGATTTTGGTGCGGGACGGACCTATATTTTACCGTATCAAATATTTTGACATCCCTGTATTAACTGTCATAATCCCTTTCATGACCAACAATATCAAGATAGGCGTCAGCATCTTATCGGCCGATTTCGCCTGCCTGGAAAAGGAACTGGATAAATGCGAGCGGGCCGGGGTTGATGCCATCCATCTTGACGTGATGGACGGCTATTTCGTGCCCAATATCACCTTCGGCCCGGTGGTCATAAAATCCATCCGCCACTGCACCCAGCTGCCTATGGACGCGCACCTGATGATAGATGCGCCACACCGCTATATCAACGATTATATCAAATCAGGCGTTGATATCATTACCCTGCACGCCGAATGTTACGGCGAGCTGAAACCCGCGGCCCAGGGCCCGGATAAATTTCCCAAGGAAATAACCGGAATATACCCGGAACAAATCCGGCCGGTATTAAATCAAATCCGTTCGGCCCACAAAAAAGTCTATGTGGCGCTTAATCCGGGCTCGCCGCTTTGCATCCAGGAAATACTGAACGAAATCGACGGCGTCCTGATTATGTCCGTCAATCCGGGATTTTCCGGCCAGTCGTTCGACACCTCGGCACTGTCAAAAATAGAATCACTGCGCCGCATATACCAAGGCGATATCCAGGTTGACGGCGGCGTTAATGAGAAGATAGCACCGGCCATTATCAAAGCTGGCGCCAATTACCTGGTCACGGCCAGCTATTTCTTCAGCGCCGCCGACCCAGCCAAAGCTGTAAAATCACTTAGAGCCGCAGATAACCCTCGCTCATAGAGGGTAAGACCGCAGGCAACCCTCGCTAATAGAGGGTAAGGAGTAATTATTATGACACAACCGTTATTGGAACTGTCCAAAATCCAGAGCATCTGGTACGATAACATCGAACGACGCCTAATGAAAAGCGGCCAGCTCAAACAGCTGATAACCGATGGCATCAGCGGCGTCACCTCTAATCCATCAATATTTGAGAAGGCCATATTATCGTCGGCTGACTATGACATGGATATCTCCCGGCTGGCGAAATCGGGCAAATCAACCGAAGAAGTTTACAACGAGCTGACCACCAGCGACATCGCCGAGGCGGCGGACATCCTCAAGCCAACATTCGATAAATCAAATCATCAGGACGGTTTTGTCAGCATTGAGGTTTCTCCCGAATACGCCTATGACAAGGCCAAAACCGTTGAATCGGCTAAATACCTTTTTAAACAGCTGGCCCGGCCCAATATAATGATAAAAGTCCCGGCTACGGCTGAATGCATCCCGGCCATCAGGGAACTAATTGCCGAGGGCATCAACATTAATGTAACCTTGATATTCTCACTGCCCCATTACGAAAATGTAGCAAACTCTTATATTTCCGGGCTGGAAGAGCGGCTCAACCGGAAACTGCCTTTGAACAACGTATTTTCCGTAGCCAGCGTTTTCATCAGCCGGATTGACACGCGTATAGACGCCATCTGTAAAGAGCCATCGCTCAAAGGCAAGCCGGCCGTTGCCAACACTAAAATAATCTACCAGGCATACCGCAATATCTTCTCATCGGACGCCGATGGCGGCGGCCGGTTCGGCAAGCTGGCCAAGGCCGGCGCCAACAAACAGCGCGTCCTCTGGGCCAGCACCAGCGCCAAAAACCCGGCATATTCCGATATTAAATACGTCCAGGAGATTATCGCGCCGGACAGCATCAATACTATTCCACCGACAACTATCAATGCGTTCAAAGACCACGGCAAACCTGAAATAACCATAACCAAGGATATGGACGATGCCCAAAAGGTGATGGAATCATTGAAGCAGCAAAAGATAGACATCGTCAGGGAATGCCAGGAACTCCAGAACGAAGGCGTCAAGGCATTTGCCGACGCCTATAAAAAAACCATCGACGCAATTAAAGTTAAAGTGGATAAACTAAGTATATGAAAACCATTAACCGGATAATGCTCGCGGTAAGAATTCTGGCCGTTGTGGTTATCTTATTTCTGGGGCTTGATTACTGGCAGAATTGGGGGTTGACCCAGCATGCCAGGGGCATCAGGCTGGCTATAGTAATTTTTGCGGTAGTGTATCTTTTCGGGAGCATCATCCAGATAATGCTCAGAATCAGGGAACAACAACACACGCAGTAGAATTTATGGGTCAATGGCGCTGGCCATCTGATGGTTGGCATACACGCCGGAAGAACTTTTTGTTACCGCGATAAGCCCTATCGGGATGCTTTTATCATAGAGCCGGACACCCCATTCGCATGCGGCCTGGGCATCCATCCCATTCCTGAGCTGTTCATAAACCTCGCGTGCCAGCATCTTACGGAGTATTTCCTCTCCTATCCCGGTAGCCACCACCGCGCCGTATTCACCGGCATAAATCCCGGAGCCAATAATGGGCGAATCGCCGATTCGGCCCGGCAAAACATAAGAAGTACCGCCGGTTGAGACCGCTGCGGCGAACCTGCCCTTACCGTCCGAAAGCGCTATGCCAACCGTGTCGCAGGCCTCGGAACAACCTGATTTGGTCCGCCAATAATGCCTGAGGTGCCGCCCGGCCCAGGACGGAACGGACTTGGTATTAAGCTTTCTTATGGCTTTTTTAAGCCTTAGCCTGGCCCTTGGCGTTGAAGGATCGTATTCCTTAAAGCCGTGCTTGCGGGCGAAATCAACCGCGCCATTGCCGGCGATTAAAATGTGAGGCGAATTGCACATTACCTTATAGGCAACTAAGATGGGGTTCTTGACTTTTTCGATATTAGCCACACCTCCGAAATTACCCCTGGAATCCATTACCGCCGCATCCATCTGGATGGAACCGTCCAGGCGCATCACCGAACCGGTGCCGGCGTTAAGCCGCGGGTCGTTTTCCAACATGACCACGCCCTCGACAACAGATTTCAGGATATTACCCGTCTTTTTCAGGATGGCTGCGGTGCGCCGAACCGCCTTGCGCGTGGCATCCGAATACGAATTATTTGACCCAACTCCGGCATGAGCAACGATAAAAACTGGCATTTTAATATTAAATTATTTTATATTATTCATTAACTTTATATTTTATCGGATAATTAACTGGCCGCCTTGAGGCATCATTTTAATATTACTCATTTTATCTCTATGCAGTCCCGATAAAATTAAGTAACATATCCTCAATCTACAAACGGGACTGCATGCGGGGTTAGTGCCAGTTTGAACGAAGTGAATTACCGGTACGTTATCCCGCTTATTCCAGCGGGGTGGTTTGTGCGTTGTGTTCCCCGAAAGCTTTCGGAGGCATCCCGCCGTAGCGGGAGAGGGCGTCGCTACGCCCTCCAAGGGGTGACCGAGAGAAAGCGTCCACTGGGACGCTTTCCGAGGACAAGAGGGGCGATAGCCCCTATTGAATGCAAAACCAATTATGGTAATGGGATAAGTAACTTTACTTAGTCGGTTTTGCATAGTGCTGTGGTATATGTTTCATCCCGGGATAATTCTCATATATCATATTTCATTATTTTGTTGACACCATTTTCTTTATGTGTATGATATCGCCTCAAATCTATGCCACAAATTAATAACAACCAGGGCGAAATATATCCGCAGCGCAAACCTGCGCCGAAGGTCTGTGTACTAAATTATCTTGAAAGCTGTCCTCGTATTAGAAGACGGAACTATCCTGTCAGGTAAAGGATTCGGTGCCGCCCACAAATCGGCATTTGGGGAATTAGTTTTTAATACGGGAATGACCGGCTACCAGGAAGCGCTGACCGACCCCTCCTACAACGGCCAAATCCTGATGATGACCTATCCCTTAATCGGCAATTACGGGTGCACTATTCCCGATAAATATAATTTTAACCAGGGAGACGCAGAGACCACAGAGCCTGTAAATAAATCAGCTAATCCATCCGTCAGCCCTATCCCGTTGTGGCAGCCACTGGGCGCGCCGGCGGATATTCCGCCGGAATGGCAATCCGGTAAAATCCAGGCCGAAGGATTCGTGGTTCGTGAGTTCTGCACCGTGCCGTTGCACCGGGCTTCGGAAATGACTATAGACGAATTTCTCAAATTACATGGCATCCCGGGCATAAGCGAGATTGACACCAGGGCCCTGACTATCAAAATCCGGCAGTTAGGCACGATGAAATCTGTCATCGCCACTTACGAAAACGAAAGTGATATAAACATAGATAAACTGCTTCAGACCGCGCGTAACAATCCCTCTCCGGATACGACCAACCTGGTCAACGAGGTATCAACGCCCAAGATATGCCAAGAACCCCCGAAAACTCCCGGACACGGAAAAACCATTGTGATTATCGATTGCGGTGTAAAAGAAAATATCATCCGCGAGTTGACCGGCCGGGGCTGTGCGGTTATCCGTGTCCCTTACAATACCACGGCTGACCAGATAAACCAATTAAAACCGGACGGAATACTCGTCTCCAACGGCCCGGGCGACCCGGCCCATCCGGACATAATGAATTCCACTGTAAAAACCCTTCAATCGCTGGTCGGCAGGTACCCGATATTCGGTATCTGTCTGGGCCACCAGATTCTGTCACTGGTATTCGGCGGCAAAACCTATAAACTTAAGTTCGGACACCGGGGCGCTAACCAACCGGTCAAGGATTTGTGCGTTGTGTTTCCCGCCGAAGCGGGAGCAAGCAACAAGGTCTATATTACCTCTCAGAACCACGGATTTGCAGTCGACCCGAGCAGCCTGCCGGCTGACCTGGAAATAACCGGCGTCAATGTCAATGACGGCACGGTCGAGGCGATGCGGCATAAGAAACTGCCCGTATTCTCGGTCCAGTACCATCCCGAGGCCTCGCCCGGCCCGTGGGACAGTAAGTATTTATTTGATAAGTTCGTAGGAATTAAATAGTACGCAGATGAACACAGAGAAATGTCATTGCGAGCCCGTTAGGGCGTGGCAATCCCATAAAATTTAGATTGCTTCGTCCCCCGATGTGACATCGGGGTCCTCGCAATGACACAAGAAGGAACTTTGCGCCTTTGCGGTGAGATAAATAATTATGCCTAAACGACGCGACATAGAAAAGATAATGCTCATCGGCTCGGGTCCGATTATCATCGGCCAGGCCGCCGAGTTTGATTATTCCGGTTCGCAGGCCTGCCGTTCTGTCCGGGAGGAAGGTTACAAAGTCGTCCTGGTTAATTCCAACCCGGCCACTATCCAGACTGACCTTAAGATGGCTGATCGCACATACATCGAACCATTAACGGCAGAAGTCCTGGAGCAAATCATAGATATCGAACGGCCTCAGGGCATCCTCAGCGGTATGGGTGGACAGATGGCGTTGAACCTGTGTTCGGAGCTGGCCGAAAAAGGCATCCTGGAAAAATACAATGTAGCGCTTCTGGGCACGCCTTTGCAAGCGATTGCCGATTCCGAAGACCGCGACCTGTTCCGCAGTATGATGCTCAAAATCAACGAGCAGATACCCAAATCGTTCGCCTGCGAATCCATAAAAGAAGCCAAGGAATCCGTCCAAAAAATAGGCGGGTATCCGGTGATTATCCGGGCGGCTTACACCCTAGGCGGCACGGGCAGCGGCATCGCGCATAACGACGAGGAATTGGCCGAAATCGCCGGACGGGGCATGGAATATTCGCGTATCCACCAGGTGCTGGTTGAAGAATGCATCCTGGGCTGGGACGAGTTTGAATACGAGGTAATGCGCGACCATAACAACAACTGCATCATTATCTGCAACATGGAAAACCTGGACCCCATGGGCATCCACACGGGCGAGAGCATCGTTATCGCGCCGGCCCAGACGCTTTCGGACCGCGACCACCAGATGCTCAGGAACGCGTCGCTTAAAATCATCCGGGCCCTGGGCATAGAAGGCGGGTGTAATATCCAGTTTGCCTTTAACCGCAATACCGGCGAATACCGGGTAATTGAAGTCAACCCCAGGGTATCGCGCTCTTCGGCCCTGGCATCCAAAGCCACCGGCTATCCGATTGCCAAGATAGCGGCCAAAATCGCAGTCGGTTACACGCTCGACGAAATACCCAACAAGGTCACCGGCAAAACCTACGCTTCATTCGAACCGGCGCTGGATTACGTGGTCCTTAAAATCCCGCGCTGGCCGTTCGACAAGTTCCGGATGGCCGACAAACGCATCGGCACCCAGATGAAATCCACCGGCGAGGTCATGGCCATCGGACGGACTATTGAAGAGGCATTATTCAAAGCGGTGCGTTCGCTGGAAATAGACCGGATTGCCTTTGAACCGGCCCACGGTTCGCCCAGCGCGCTGGTTTCGGAATTGGTTGAGCCGACCGATATGCGGCTTTACGCCATTGTCGAGGCCCTCCGCCAGGGTTATAATATCACCACCGTCGCCGACCTGACTAAATGGAGCCCGTTCTTCCTGCAAAAAATAATGAACATCGTCCTGATGGAAAAGAATATCAAAGGGAAAAAGCTGGCTGATATCGCGCCGGATATGCTGAGCCAGGCCAAAAGAACGGGATTTTCGGATGAGTATATCGCTTATCTTTTGAATAACGGCCAGACGGAGCTGGATGTCCGGGCCAGGCGCAAGGAAATGGGCATCCTGCCTGATTACAAAATGGTCGACACCTGCGCGGCCGAGTTCGAGGCCGAAACGCCGTATTTCTACTCTACCTATGAAATGAATGGGACGCAGACCTTCGGCGCAGATATTAAGGATAATAATAAATTAAATCAGCGCGCCGAAGACCAGTCACAAAGGGATAAACTCCCATCTGCGGCTAAAATCCTGGTCATCGGTTCCGGGCCTATCCGCATCGCCCAGGGCATTGAGTTTGATTACTGCTGCGTCCATGCGGTAATGGCCGTACGCGAGGCAGGATTGCAGGCAATCATCATCAATAACAATCCGGAAACCGTTTCCACGGACTATGATATGTCCGACCGGCTGTATTTCGAGCCGCTGGCATTTGAAGATGTAATGAACCTGATAGATTATGAAAAACCGGACGGGGTAATACTCCAATTCGGCGGGCAAACCTCGGTTAACCTGGCCATCCCGTTGCAGGAAGAACTGGACCGGCGCTCCGATGCTCACGAGCGGAGCGCCCCGCTTCCCAACCCCCGTGCGGGGGGGCTCACCTCGGGGACATCGGGACGCAAGGACTTAAAAACTATAATTCTGGGCACTTCGGCTAAATACATCGATATCGCCGAAGACCGCAAGAAGTTTGAGGTCTTGCTTTCGGAACTCAACGTCTGCCGGCCGCAGGCCGGGACGGGATTCTCGTTCGAAGAGGTCCGGGGAATAGTCGGCCAAATCGGTTATCCGGCGCTTATCCGGCCCAGCTATGTGCTGGGCGGAAAAGGAATGGAAATAGTCCATAACGAAAAGGAACTGGAATTTTATATGACCACCGCGGCCAAGGTATCCAAGCAACACCCGGTGCTGGTGGATAAATACCTGACGCACGCGGTGGAGCTGGATGTAGACGCCATATCAGACGGCAAGGACGTCTTTATCGCCGGCATAATGGAGCATATCGAGGAGGCCGGCGTTCATTCGGGCGATGCCATATGCGTTCTGCCGCCGCAGAACCTGCCGGAAAATATCCTCAGCCGGATACGCGTTATTACCAAAGAGATTGCCCTAAAACTGAACGTAATCGGCCTGACTAATTTACAGCTGGCCGTCAAGGATGGCGAGGTGTATATACTCGAAGCCAACCCCAGGGCCAGCCGAACGGTTCCTTATCTGTCCAAAGCCATTAATATACCCCTGGCCCAGGTAGCCACCAGGGTTATGCTGGAACCGATTCTTAAGACCGGCGAATCGCTGAGGAGCATCATCCAGAAAATATCGCCTCTGCCTATCACTGAAACCCCCGATGGATGCCTTGAGGTAGCCATCAAACATACGGCAATCAAAGCGCCGGTATTCCCGTTCCTGAAACTGCCCGGGGTCGACTCCATACTCGGGCCGGAGATGAAATCCACCGGCGAGGTGATGGGCATATCGCAAAGTTTCGATGAGGCTTATTACAAGGCCGCCCTGGCGGCCGGTGACAAGCTTCCAACCTCCGGGATGGTTTATATCACAGTGCGCGATGAGGACAAAGACAAGATTGTTCCGATTGCCCGGAAACTGAACCAGGCCGGCCTGGAGCTGGTGGCCACAAAAGGCACGGCCCAATATCTTAAAAATCAGCAAATACCCGCCACCACGGTATTCCGGATAAGCGAGCGTGAAACACCCAACGCACTTTCGCTGATGAGAGAAGGCAAGATAAAACTAATCATCAACACGCCGACCGAAGGGTCAGGCCCGCGGCGCGACGGATACCGGATGAGGCGTTTAGCCGTAGAGGCAGATATCCCGTTTATCACCACTATTTCAGCGGCCCGTGCCGCCGCCAATGCCGTATATCGTATTGCCTCTCTCAGCGAGACTGCCTGCGGGCTGGCCAAACCAGACAAACCTGATAAAACCAAATCCGCACTAAGCGTCCAGGCAATGCAGGATTACTTCTCAGTCTCTTAGGAGTCTCGTCTTTAGTGCAGTAGGAGTGCAACGACGTACTGGCACTTATCCCGCTTATTCCAGCGGGACTGTCCCTGTAAATAACATTCCGTAGCAACAAGCATAATAACTGTGGCTATTTTAAATATCGAATTACTGTGCATACCGCCCTCCTCTTATTCGGGGTTATTTCAAGAAAGGATTCTTATTAAATATATTCTAAGCCCAATAGTGAAATTTGTCAAGGGAATTAGTCCCAAGGCTACGCTTGGGGCCCTGCTATGCGGGATAAGTCGCTGATAACATCTGAAGCCTAACAGCGACTAATAAACGTACACAACTTACATCTCCTCCAAGGGAGTAATGCCAAGAAGCGTCAGCCCCTGACGGAACGCCTGCTTGAGACGCCGGCACAGCAATATCCGCGCGGAAGTAAGCTCTTTGTCGTCGGAGATTATCCGGTGGGGAGCGTCACTCCATACCGTAAAAAGAGGCATATTGCTCGGCCCTAAATCCCGATGTCGCTGGACTCATCGGGATTAAGAGCCAGATAAGTCGCTCTGCTCCAACTGGCTTTAACCCCGCTAAAGCGGGATAACGTGGCAGTCCATCGGCTGTTATGCGTTGTGTTCGCGGAGCGGCATCCCGCCGCAGCGGGAGAATGTAATGAGTTATACTTGGGCTGTTAGACTTTAGTCGTTATTAGCCCAGTATACCTGGCAGTAATTCTGGTCCCGAATGCTTTCGGGACCATCAAACTGCTGGAGTATAACTCCCTTTAGTCGAACTGCCACTAATGGGACTTCTGCCTATTTTGGCGTAGAAACACCTCAATGAAGATGAATATAATAAGAAATGTTAGGAAAAATTGGGCCAGAAGAAGCACCGCTTCGTATTTGGATGTGTTACGTAAGATTACAGCTCCTAATGATAAGGTGAAAGAAATCAGATAAATCAGCATAACCGTTTTATGGCGCGAGAATCCGGACTGGTTTATCCGGTGTGAAAAGTGGTCGGTTCCGGAGTAGACGACAATATCCTTGAGTGACTTCGTAATCCCCAGCTTCTGGCGCCGGATAATGACATAAACCAAATCTATCAGGGGAACACCCAGAATAAGCACCGGGACTATCGAGGCCTTGAGCGGATTGGTCGACCAACCGCCCATAATACTCATTACGGCCAAAATAAAACCCAGGAAGAAACTGCCGCCGTCGCCCATAAATATCGAAGCGGGCTTTTTGGATACCGGATGGAAGTTATGGAAAAGGAACCCCAAATTACTGCCGATTAAGGCCGCCGCTATAATCCCCCATACAAATTGGGAAGTTTGTATCGCCACAACCGCATACGCCGCAGCCGCAATAAGGGATATCCCCGAAGCCAATCCGTCCATATTGTCCATTGCGTTAAAAGCGGATGTGCAACCGACCAGCCAGAGCAATGTCAGGGCTATATTTATTTCCCTGGGAAACGGTAAATTAACAATTATGCCGTTTAAAGACAGTATAAAGGTAAGCACAAAAAGTATGGCCAGTTTTATCAATGCGGAAAGCCCGTCAGAGTGTATCTTTCTGAAATCATCCCACAAACCTACCAGGAGCGCCATAAGACTGCTGATAACTATCGTGTATCTCATTGGATAATGAAGAATCGAAAAGCCGGAATAGAAAATGGAAGACCAGATGCCTATAAAAAACCCGGCATATATGGCGATACCGCCCAATCTCGGCGTGGCCTGGGTATGGAGTTTATATGTATCGTCAGGCCGGTCCAGGCAGTTAATTACGCGCGAAATATATTTAATGATAAATGCGGCCAGGTATGTAACGGCGGCGGAAACACCTATGACAACAAGATATTTAATCAACAATTCATTCATAAAACAACGCTTTTATCCCTTGATAGTCCTTTCGCTATCCGGCCCGCAGTTAAATAACAAGTCAATTATCGCCATTTCGGGAATAAAAGGTTGATATCTTTGCTGATAAACCGGGTGGTCAAATTGTTGGTATATCGACTTGATATTATGCTGATTCATTTTATCCTCGTCAACATAATCCCGGCCATGTTTCCCGTGTAGGTAAGTATCGGCATTTACCGATTTGCACATATTTATTATCAGGTCTGTTGCTTTGCCTTCGACTTTACTCTGGCAGTTTGAGTGTAACGAATTATACTCTGGCAGTTTAAGCGGTAGCGAATTACTGCCAGGTATCCTCGGCTGTAATCCCGCTTCGGCGGGACTAACAGCCGATGGACTGCCAGGTATAGTCGGCTGCAACTTCAGAGCCCCAGAGGACCTCCCCTTGAGGGGGACAGGCAGCCGAACTATGAGCTCTGACGATTTGACTATGTCCGCCTTTATATGCATCTGCTCACAAACATAGCGGATGATGGCCTCATTAAGCGCGGACAGATATTGCCATTCCTTTTGATATAATTGGCTGAAGAATTCGGAATATAGGGCAAAGTATGGGGCGGATTGGTAGTTGCGCAGAATACTCATCCAATGCTTCCGGCGCCAGTCCGTGGAATTATCTATAACCGTATCCTTGATAGACTGGAAATACTTACCCTTGGTAATTACCGGCACCGTAAGCCATATCCAGCCGGTGGCGGTGCGAATTCGGTTGCGGTTTATCCAGCCGAAAGGGCCGCGCTTGACAAACTGGACGGTATCCACTATGATGAATTTATCGCAGCGCGCCGCCTTATGGAAAAATCCTATGTAAGGCAAATAATTTGGCTGGTGCCCTGCGGCTATCATTTATTAATCTGCTTATTGGAATATTGTTCTGGTTTTCCTGATGGACAAAGAACCGGCCGCGAAAGCCTCCTGCAAACCCAGGGCTTCAATAATCTCGTCCGGCCGGGCCGTGCCCTGATTGGTAACCTTTGTTGTCAGTATTATCTTGTTATCCTCTATTTTGGCATCTTTGATGTATGGCCTGATATCCACGCTTTTCTGTCCTTCAGAACTTTTTCTTATTGCCATAATCTCTTTTTGCCCGAGTAAGCTGTTGATTTTTCCGTGATATTCGGCCGGGAAATCACCGCCGCCATTGCTTACCCCGACGGAATAGTCGGGATAACGTGGCAGTCCATCGGCTGTTCGAACGTAGTGAGTTACAGCCGAGGATACCTGGCAGTAATTCGTTACACTCAAACTGCCAGAGTATAAACTCGCTTTACTCGAACTGCCACTAATGTGGTATTCCACGGAAAACTCTTTGGGGTTATCGGAAGAATGCTGCGGAGATACTTCGGTAATCCTGATTAACTGCCTGTTTTCATCTATCGAATCCGAAACAAAGAGGGAAGCCAATTGGGGATTAAGCCGGTTTTGGACTTCGGCAGGAGAAAGCCATTCGGCCAGATGCAGATAAATTACTTCATCGTCTGAAGGAATGCCTAGGCTAAGCGCTCCCAGAAAAGATATTCTTGGCCGCGGATTGAAGCCTTCGGAAAGCGCAATCGGAATGTCTGCCCGGCGGACAGCCCGTTCGATAAGCGTCATCAGTTCCCGATGAGGAAGAAACCTGGCCCTGCCGTCCTTGCTAAACCGCACCTGAAAGGTAAATTTCCTCATCAAGATGATAACTCATTTAGCGTCTTCTAATAATTTTTCTTGAGATTCAATCTTCTTAGCCATTTTAACTGAAGTCTCGCTGCCTGTCTTAATAATATGGGGGGTCAGGAAAATCAGAAGATGCTCAGTAGTGTGGGTATCGCTGCGATACTTGAAAAATATATTGAATATCGGAATATCTCCCAAATAAGGTATCTGTTCAACTGCTTTTGATACCCGGTCTCTTGAAAGACCGCCGATAATGGCCCCCTGGCCGCTTTCCAACAACAGGTACGCTACTATGGTTGATTGTTGCGTTCTGGGCAAGTCAATGTATTGCTCTCCTGTTCCGCTGTTTAGTTTATACCTGTCAAACCCCGGGACCTCGGATGTGTTACCCGTAAGAATTTCCTGCTGCGGTATTATCGTTAACATCACCTGATTAGTATCCTTGATAACGTATGGTAACACCCAAAGTTGGAAACCCTGCTTGGCGGGTGATTTTGCCGCCTCGCCGATTGAATAAGCAATAGTGCCTGATTGTGAAGATGAAGCGGTGGTTTGGGCAAAACTGACTGATTCCCCTACGAATACCGTTGCTTCCCGTCCGTGCAATGTCAGTAAAGTCGGTTCCTGTATAAGCCGGCTTTTTGTATCTTGTTTAAATAGCCTTAACGTTGCGGTTATGTCATATTGAGTCAGATAAAGAGGATTATAAGAAGCGTAGGATCTGCCTCGGCCGAACGGAAGACTGCTGATAATTTGATTTGACCTTGGCGCAGTTAAGCCGCCCATTGTATCCGCAGCGCCTGTCGGGCGCGAGAAAGCGCCGATACCTTTGCCAAGCTGCCAGGCATAGTTTATGCCAAAATTTAAAAGGTCATCATTAGAAGTAACTATAAACTTCAGCTCAATTAAAACCTGAGGAGGAGCCATATCTAATTTATCAATAATCTTCTGGATTTCATCCAGGACAGGCTTGGTATCTTTTACAATAATTGTATCGTTCTCGCGGTCATATTCCATGGTTCCGACCACTGCCCCACCCCTCTTTGTAAGCATATTCTTCAATACTGTCAGCAAAGTAAAATCTCTGACCGGATCGGACGGACGCGGAGTTCCAACCGCGTATACCGTGCTGATTGTAGCCTTGAAATCTCCGGGCGGCTTAAGATATTTAAGCTGAAAAATCCTGGTTTCCAGCTGTTCCTGTAATGCCTCGGTTTTGATAATCCTGACAACATTGTGTTTCTCCTGGACCATTGCATAACCCGTGGTTTTAATTATGTTATTAAGCGCTTCCATCCAGGGAATATCCTTAAACATCATCGTGACACTTCCACGGACATCGTCAGCAATAATAACGTTAATATTGGCCACTGCCGCAATGGCCCTGATCACCTCTTCCAACGGTTGATTCTTAAACGACATCGTGACAAGAGGCGGCTTGCTGACCCGATAAAGGGTGGGCGTGATTTCTTCCAATACGCATTGGTTCTGGCGGACAATTTCTTCCAGGGCCAGCTTCCATTCCAAGTTCCGGAAAGTGACCGTTACAATATCATCCGAAGTTATGGTAAAATCGGCGACGATGTTGACATTGGCAATTTCTGCGATAGCTTCTAAAGCGGCCCTTAGCGGTTTTTCACGCCACTCCACCGTTACCAATGCCACCGGAGTTTGCTCTTTCTCCGGCTGTGAAGCTGCCGGCGCCTTGGCCGGCTCTTTTGACGTTGGTTCCGCAGCTACCGGCGGCGACTCGGCAAAAATCCCACCAACCAGCAATAAAGATATCATTCCTACAAAAACAACTCTTAGAAAACATTTCATATTTTTCTCCTTTATTTTTTATCGGCTATTTTGATTGTTAGAATTTCACCCCTGTATAAAAATACAACTTCATTTGAAGATATTGATTTAATTGTTGTATCGGGATTTAATTTGGAACCCTCACCGTAAGCCACGTTATTAATTATTGCGCTCGAAAAAGGCACATATTCAACATATACAACAGGCAGAGATATTTGATTGCCCATAAATGAGATTTTGACAGAGGGCAGCGTATTTTCCTGAGCTTTAAGATAATACACAATGCCTGTTATCTTGGGTGGGTTACGTAAGAACTCGATAAGAGTCTCAGCTCTGGCTAAAATTACCTCAACCTCTTTAATTAAATCATCTATCTTAGCAACATAGTCTGTGTCTTCAACCTCTCTTTTTTGTCTGAGCAGTTTTATCTGAGAAAGTTTAGGATTTATCCCATCGTACTTCTTGAGGTCAAAAAACTTCTTGGCTTCATCTCTTAATGATACGGCTTGTTGATAAACAACCGCAGCGATTCCGGAAAATAACCTCTCAGCATCATCCCTGATAATCATCATCTGATTTTTAGCCGCTTGAGGACCCATCTGCATCACTTTTGTGTATATATCAAGTATCCTGCCGTATGGTTCGGACATCGCATCGCCCCGTTCTTCTTCCGGAACCTGTTCGCATATTTTCTTCATCTGTTCCAGTTTTTCCTCGGCTTCTGCGAGCAACTTTTCAATGTCTTCTGGGGGGTTTGTAGAAGTGATTTGCGTTGTTTTTCCCGGCTTTGTCAACTTCTGCCTGAAAGGATCATCTCTTCCACGTTTTTCAAATACAGATTTCTCTTCAGCAAGAGCATCTTCTTTTGTTGTTCTTGATATTATAATCTCACCAAGTTGGTTATTCAGTACAATATGCTCCGTAAGAACTATGCCATTTGCATCAATCACATATTCAATTTCTTTATATAATGCTGTGGGGCTGGAAACAATAAGATTGCATCGATATTTTGTCTGGTCTTTCTCGCTCTCGGGCATTATTTTCTCTTTTACTATCAATAAAGCCGGGACAAAATAATTACTTGTATCTAGTAATTTAATAGAATAACTTTGGTTTATTTCAAGCCCTTGGCTAACTAGATATACGCCTATTTCCTGTCCGGTTATATAAGGCTCTTCCGGGTTATTTTCAAATTCCTTGCCTTGCAGATCATTAAATACAGAAATACGGGTTTTTCCGCCTTCAGGAACTGCTTTATATTTCAAAACAACTTCTTTTGCCGAGGGCACGGTCGCTCTGACTTCCGATTTTATTAGCTTCATCCGGTTTTTTTGGCCTGGCGTTGGGGCTTGGATTTCAAATAATATTTCACCTATGATTCTGGTTCCGGCCGCTTCAATCATTTGCTTTTTCAGTTCCATTTCAGACTTTACTTTATATTGCTTATTTTGATCCGTGGATTGAGCCACTATTAATTCTATTGTCACAGCCTCATAACCCATTTTCCTTTCCTTGCTTCCGGCCAGCTTCCCTATAATAGCATACCATACTTCAGTTGTATTAGTCGGCGTGGCTGACTGTTCTCCTTCAGCAAAGATTAACGAAGAAATCGTTAAAATACAAAAAATCACTGCGGTTGTTATTTTGGTCACTTTAACTATATGTTCAAACCGATTTATCATAAAAGAGTTATTTTTTTTCGGTATTCGGGGAAATATAAGTATAACTGGTTATTTTTACTTCTAATAAATGCCTTATCGCTGTTCCGGTTTTTTCCACTCCCATAAGATTTGTAGGCCTTAAAGAAATCTTGTCCACCTTAATAAACCTTTTATTTGTCTCCAGTAAATATATAAAATTAATGCAGTCGTAGAATTCGCCTTCGGCCCTCAGGCTATAAGATATCTTTTCAAATGTCGGTCCGCCACTGCCGGTCGGAGGACCTGATTTCTTAACTTCATCCGACACATTTGCTCCGTGCACGACAAGCTTAGCTTCCTGCGCTATTTTAACCATTGAATTCAAGAAATCCTCATAAAGCTCATCTGTTTTGACAGGGAGCAAGTCCTTTATACCCTCTTTTTCTTTACGTAATACGTCAAGTCTCTTGTCCAACTCAATCATCTGGACTACTTTGGCTTCGGCTTCTTTTACCTGGACTTTAACACTTTCTATTTCACCCTGTATCCTTATTAATTTATTATATTGGATAAAATACCCGTAAATAGCCAACCCAATAGCCATAATACCAGGTATAATAATGGTTAGAATAAGAAGTTTTCGTTCAGTAAGTCTCATATTAATTAGTCTTAGGGGCTGGTTTGCCCTTTCTTAACTCAATATCGAATTTCAGCGCAAATTCTTCAGTATAGTCCGGCATTGCCACTTTAACCAGGTTAAGAGCATCATCATAACCCAGATCAAATATTTTTCCCAATTCGGGATGATGCCTTAGTTTGATCCTGAATTCGGTCATTTTTTCAACGTTATCCGTAGCTGAAAGACAGCCAATGCTAAGGGTATAAGCAACCTGTCCTTTAGCTGAAGCTTTACTTCCACTTCCTTCTTCGCCCCTGAGAGAAGTAATCCAAATAGTAGGAGAGCCCGATATAAGATCGCATAAATAATCTACTGCTTCATACCATGAAAACGGCCTGGTCGATATGACGGAATCAACTGCTTTCTTCCATTCTGAAAGATTTTTTTCTTCAGCCGCTTTCTTCTCAAAATCAATAGTTTGCTGTTGAAGTTTACCTAAATTATCCTGTTCACTATCCAGAACTTTGTCTTTGCCGCTTAATTTCGCCATCAAGACGGCGTTCCAGAAAACTAATAATAACAAAATTATTATTGCAGCGTTAAGCAGCAAAAACCGAGGAAGCGGTGTTCGTTCCTTATATCGTTTATCTTCCGGTAATAAATTAATTGTTATCATATTGCGCTATTTCATTATTCGCGCGGCCAAACCGGTTGCCACAGCAAAATTTGACGCTATTTTCTTAAAATCAACAGGGTCGACTCCATCTACCAATATCTCCAAAGATTCACAAGGATCCCACCTTATGGGCCTTTTTTCAAAGGTAACATCAATAGCTTCTTCCAAACCGATTATCTGAGAACCGCCGCCCGAAAGGTATATGTGCTCCACTTTCTTATCAGACTGGTGTTCAAAATAATCGAATGACAATCCTATTTCATGACAAAGCTCTTCTATGATTGAGGCAACAACTTCTTTAACTTCTTCTTGTTTCATGCCGGGGTCGCGTTTCAACGCCTCAGCTTGGGCGGGTTGCAGACCAATTCTTTTAACGAGAGCCTCGGTAAAATCATTACCGGCAATATGGATTTCTCTGGTAAAATATGAGTCCGTCCCATAAACAACATTAACATTTGTTTTGGTCGCACCGACATCAATCATGGCCGAAACTTTTTTGTCCGGACTGCTGGCTCCTGCCGTACTGAATTTCTGGTGTAGTTCAAAAGCATTCCCTATCGCAAAGCAATCCACATCAATAATCAAAGGCAACAAATGCACTTGTTCAATAAGAGCAATGTGCTCCTCTATTGTCTGTTTCTTAACTGCCACCAGAAGCACTCTCATTTCCTTTTCTTCTTGATCCGGTTTCGGCTCTTCCAACGATGGCAATGGAGCACAATCAATCACGACCTCTTCAACTTCAAACGGAATATATTTGCTGGCTTCGTATTTAATGGCACTTCTTAACTCCTCATCAGGCATCTTGGGCATGGTGATATATCTGACTACTACTGACTTACCGGATACCGCTGTTACTACTTTCCTGGTATGCAGCCCGGATGTATCAAAAAATTCCTTAACCGCATCTTTAAGATCCTGCTGAGGCGCTAAATCTTTAATTCCATAACCGCTTATCACATAACTTCCGGACGCGGTCGGCGAAGGCGTCAGTTCTATGGCCTTTATAGCGCTCGTGCCGATATCCAATCCGACTATTGACTTGGTTGTTTTAAGCTTAGCCATAATAAACTAAAAGAATTTAAATCCTTTTCTTGCCTTTACCTTTTTCCTGGCTTTTCATGTAGAAATCATTGGCCTCTTTATAGGAGTCTATATCTCCGATATCAAACCAATGATTCTTCATTACATACCCAAAAACATCCCGTTTCTTATGCAACCACTGAATATAATATCCGGGCGCATCGGGATTAAGATGCCCGTCCAGATATTCCTTAAATAATCCTAAATCCCTTGCCGGGAATACATATAAACAAATCGCTATTAATATGCTTTTAGGATCCGGCGGTTTTTCCTCAAAATCGATTACTTTATCGCTCTTATCTAAAGTCACGACACTATACTGGCTTATTAATTTCCTGTCAACATCTTTCATATTTTTCAGGGCGATAGTCGGACCGTGTTTTTTATAGTAGCTGATTATCTCGTCAATATTATCGCCGAAAAGATTATCGCCGGCAATAACCAGCAAATCGCCCTTTATTCCGCATTTATCCACTACAAATTGTATATCTCCTATCGCACCCAGCTTGTTATCATTCGTGGTCGTCTCGTCGTCAACCAAGGTTATTTTCTTCTTGAACCGTTGCTGCACCTCAGGCAACCAGTTCTGATAACTCTCATAAAACCGCCGGTTTACCACTATAAAAACCTCGCTGACATCCTTGGCCGATGACAACAAATCCAATGTCCATTCTATTACTGATTTCCCGGCAATGTTTAATAACGGCTTGGGAGTGTTTTTAGTCAGCGGATAAAGCCTGACACCATAGCCAGCGCCCAGAATTAATGCTTTCACCTTATTTTCCCCTCTTTTATTTAATATTTAATCCATTTATGCTAACTCTATAAAAACTAATGTCAATAAAAATATATCTTGACCTTCGTAAATTTGATATTATCTTATATTTAATGAAATATCTAGTTTATATCCAGACTTTCGGATGCCAAATGAATAAACTCGATTCCGAACTTATCGCCAATGTCCTGGTTGAAAAAGGGTATAAACTGGCGGATAGTGAGGAATCAGCTGATATAATACTTTTAAATGCCTGCTCTGTCCGGGCCCATGCTGAAGAACGCGTCTATAACCGCCTGAGTCTGCTCAGCCGTCTGAAGAAATCAAAACCTAACCTGATTCTCGGTCTGGTCGGCTGCATGGCCCAGAAGGATAAAGAACTTGCCTTTAAGCGTCTTCCTCAACTTAACCTGGTCTGTGGCCCGCACCGTTATAAAACCCTTGTCAACTTGATTAATGAGGCACAAACTAAGAAGAAGCATATAAATTGCACCGATCAAGCCGGCCTGCTCTCCGATGAAAACCCGGAGCGGACAAACCAGGCCGTTCCGCCGGATAAGCACTCTTACATCCAGGCGATGCGCGGCTGCGATAACTACTGTAGCTACTGCATCGTGCCCTATGTCCGGGGCAAAGAAGTCAGCCGCCCTATCCGTGATATCGTAACTGAAACCAACTCATTGGTATCCCGCGGCATCAACGCCATAACACTTCTCGGTCAGAACATAACCGCATACGGAGTAAAGAGGAATCCCGCCGGATGGCGGGATGGACACAATATGACTTCGGGTAAATCACAAATCAGTTTATCTATCCTGCTCCGCGAATTACATTCTATAGATAACCTAAACCATATAGGCTTTATCACCGGCCATCCGGCGTTTGTCACCGTCCAGCTTCTGGAAACTATGGCAACCCTGCCCAAAATCCGGCGCGAACTCCATATGCCGGCGCAGTCCGGCTCGGACCGAATACTGAAACTTATGAATCGCGGTTACACCGCCCAAGAATATCTTAATATCACAAAAGAGGCTCACCGCTTGATGCCGGATATCAAAATAATCAGCGACTTTATTGTCGGATTCCCTGCCGAGACCGATGACGACTTCAGTGCTACTGTTGACCTTGTTAAAACGGCGGAATTCTCTAAGATATTCGTTTTTAAATATTCCTCCCGCCCCGGCACTGCCGCGGCTAAGATGCCCGACGACGTTCCGCTGTCCGTGAAAAAGGAACGGAATAATATACTTCTTGATGTTCAAAAGAAAATACATAACTTACGATGAATATAATGAATGATATTAAGTATATGTCCCTGGCGATGAAACTTGCCCGGCTGGGCAAAGGCAAGGTAGAACCTAATCCCATGGTCGGAGCGGTGATAGTCAAGAACGATAAAATCATCGGCAAAGGCTATCACGAGTATTTCGGCGGACCGCATGCCGAAATAAACGCTATCAACTCCGTCCGAAATCCGCGCCTCCTCAAAGGCACAACCCTGTATATTACTTTAGAACCCTGTGTTCACTTCGGCAAAACACCGCCTTGCGCGCCGGCTGTGATTCAAAGCGGCATTAAACGGGTAGTAATTGCCACCCAAGACCCTAACCCGCTGGTAAGCGGCAAAGGCATCCAGATGCTCAAGACCGCAGGTGTTAAAACTGAATTAATTAAAAACAGTATTACCAAGGAGATAATAAATATGAACTCACCATTCTTTTGGCGCTACGGCGGACACAACTCAAAACTTCATAAGACCGGGTTGCCTTATGTCATAGCCAAATGGGCAATGACCGCGGACGGAAAAATCGCTACTATTACCGGAGATTCCAAATGGATATCATCACCGCAGTCGCGCCAGTTCGTCCAGAAACTGCGCGCTAAGGTCAATGGCACCCTGGTCGGCATCAACACCGTGCTCAAGGATAATCCTTTGCTTATTCCGCACGGGTTAAAAATAAATTCTAAATTAAGTGCGCCGTCTCGTATAATCGTGGATAGTAATGCCCGTATCCCGCTGAGTTCGCAAATAGTCAATACCGCCAACACCATACCAACCTATATCGCCGTTACATCATCGGCTCCGGCCAAGAAATTGCAAGCCCTTACCAGCAAAGGCTGCATGATAATTAAAACCGCCGCTCCGATGCTCACGAGCGGAGCGCCCCGTATCCGAAGGCATCGGGACGGGCGAAAGGCCGTTAATATCAAATCCCTGTTAAAACAACTTGCAGGCCTCGGCATAAACAGCATCCTGATAGAAGGCGGCGGCGCGATTCACGGCAGCGTCTTTGCGGCCGGCTTAGTGGACGAGGTTTATATCTTTATCGCACCTAAAATAATAGGCGGCAAAGACGCAAAAAACCCCGTCGAAGGCGCCGGCATAAAACTAATGCACAACGCCTTAGCGCTCAAAAATATGACCGTCAAACGCATCGGCCCGGATGTGCTGATAAATGGATTAATCAAATAACCGCATGCCAAAATCTAATATCCAACGCCTGATATCCTTTTTCGGCATTAACGCCAGCATCACCGCCATGGTAGTCATGGTCATATTCGTCGGCCTGGGCGAAAAGATGGCCGAACGATTCCTGCCCATCTATATCCTGGCTCTGGGCGGCTCAACCTTCGCCGTCGGTTTCCTCAACGCCATGGATAACCTCTTAAGCGCCCTCTATTCCTTCCCGGGCGGCTGGATAAGCGACAAAGTCGGGCACAAAAAAGCTCTTATCCTTTTCACACTGATTGCATTGGCCGGCTACGCCATAGTCATTGCCTTCCCTATCTGGCAAGCGGTCCTAATCGGCTCCATATTCTTTATCTCCTGGACCGCCGTTTCATTGCCGGCTGTAATGAGCCTGGTGTCCCGGGCCGTACCCAAGGATAAAAGGACCATGGGCGTCACGGTCCATTCATTTGTCCGCCGGATTCCCATGGCGCTCGGCCCGATTATGGGCGGACTCCTAATCGGCGCTTATGGAAACGTCAATGGCGTCAGAATAGCCTTCGTCGCTGCATTCATCCTCGGATTAATATCCATCATCATCCAGTGGCTATTCATGGAAGACAACTCGCCGCAGAAGTCAGAAGCCAAGCCCAACAGACCCGGCGGCCTGTTCAAGAACTTCAACCCGGCACTGCGTAACCTACTGGTATCAGACATACTCATCCGATTTGCCGAGCAGATACCCTACGCCTTTGTCGTGGTCTGGGTCGTTAACAATATCGGACTGAGCGCCTTCGATTTCGGCATCCTGACAACGGTGGAAATGGCTACGGCCATGCTGGTTTACATACCCGTAGCATACCTAGCCGACCGGACCACCAAGAAACCGTTCGTAATAATCACCTTCGCATTTTTCACGGCATTTCCGCTGGTGCTGGCATTTTCCCGAACCTTTCCAATTTTAATATTCGCTTTTATCATCCGCGGACTGAAAGAGTTCGGCGAACCGACCCGCAAAGCCCTGATAATGGACCTGGCTCCCGAAGACGCCAAGGCCACCACCTTCGGAGCCTATTATCTGGTCCGTGACGTGATAGTCGCCATGGCCGCCCTGACCAGCGCATTTCTCTGGAACATCTCGCCCGAGACCAACTTCATCGTCGCCTCTGCCTGCGGGCTGGTCGGCACCATTTGGTTCGCACTGTTCGGCAAAGACCTCAAGAATATTAGTGCCACTTCGACCAAAGGGAGTTAGAGGCACTTATCCCTTCGCGTCAGCGAACGGTATTAGCACTTCTTTAAACGCGCTGATGCTGCAACTCAGTTAGTATTGGTCCATATCCCTGAGCCGCTGGTCGGTGATACCAAAATGGTGGGCGATTTCGTGCCGGACGGTCCGACGGACGGTTTTCTTTATGGCCGCCTCGCTCCGGCAGAAACGCTCAATGTTCTTCTGAAAGATG
The DNA here is from genome assembly GCA_043808305.1 of Planctomycetota bacterium. Lineage (GTDB taxonomy): Bacteria > Planctomycetota > MHYJ01 > JACQXL01 > JACQXL01 > JBBAAP01. The sequence goes on from JAZDFB010000016.1 coordinate 36,869, forward strand.
GTTATCTTATCGGGCATGACCATTCCATACATATGGGTCCGGTCGGATAGCGGCACGCCTTCGTACAAACCCAGCACTGATTCCTGTCCGGTCGGCACCTGCCGGGCCGTGGGCCGGTCGGCGATGACCACCTCGATGTCTTTGAGATGACGGCGAAAGACCTTGGGCAGGTCTTTGAGCGATTCCATTACCAGATTTTTGAATTCATCCGGTTTCATTTTGGTTGTAATCAATCTATCCGGAATATCTTGCCGAAAGGCAAAGCGTCGGTGGTAACATTAAGCTTGAGCTTCCTGAGCCCCTCCTGGTCGCCTACGGTCGGCAGGTGGGTAATGTGCATCTCGCAATTGGCCAGCTTTTTCAGTGCTTTCATGGCCTGTTTGGCCGAAGGATTGAACTGGGCGCTGATAGCCAGCGCCGTCAGGGTCTGGTCCAGATTCAGGCTTTCGGAACGTTCGCCGTAAACCTCTTTCTTCATCCGACCGATGCTGGCCACGGTCTCCTCGGTCAGCAGGTGAAAATCGTCTGGCAGTTTAACCATGACCTTGAGCGCGTTGAGCAGCGCCGATGATTCGGCGTGGAGCAGCGGCGAGTTCTTGCCGGTGATTATGTCCCCGCCGGCCAGCTCGATGGCCGCGCCGCAGTAGACACCGTTATGCCCTTTACCGGACGCCTTGGCGTCCTGAGCCGCCTGCCGGGCATGGCTGACCACCAGGCGCTCTTCTATCTTGATGTCACTTTTCTTAAGGAGCTTCTGCATCCGCTCTACGGTATCTTCCTTTTCCAAACCAAGCGCCTCATTTTCGGCGTATCTGAAATACCGCCGGATGATTTCCTGCCGGGCGGCGGCCCTTACGGCAGCGTCGTCTACGATGCCTTCCTTGGCCATATTCACGCCCATGTCGGTGGGCGATTTGTAATCGCACACCGGGTTGCCCTGGATGACCACGCTGGTTATCAGGCGCTGGAGTATTGGGAATGCCTCAATATCGCGGTTGTAGTTGACAGCCGTGACCTGATGGGCGCTCAGATGAAAATGGTCGATGGCGTTGAAGTCGCCGATGTCGGCGGTGGCGGCTTCATAGGCGATGTTGACCGGATGGTCTATGGCCAGGTTCCAGATGGGAAACGTTTCGAACTTGGCGTAACCGGTACGGATACCACGATTCTGGTTGTCGTGGTATATCTGCGCCAGGCAGGTGGCTAACTTGCCGCTGTTCGGGCCGGTGGCCGTGACCACCACGATGGGCTTGGTAGTTTCTATATACGGCTGGACGCCATAGCCTTTGGGTCCGCAGATAAATTCCAGGTCGCTCGGATAATTCTTGATGGGCGTGTGGCAGTAAACCTTCTTACCCCGTTTCTGGAGCTTGCGGCTGAGCCGGTCGGCCGAGTCCTCGCCGTTGTAAAAGGTTATGACCACGGCCGTGACCGGCAGGTCCTGGCGTTCCAGGTCTTCTATATCCTTGATGGTCTGGTCTTCGTAGGTCAGCCCGTAATCGTAACGGATGCGGCCGCGCTGGATATCACGTGCGCTGACGCAGTAGATGATGTCCAGGTCGGGCTTGAGCCGCTTGAGCAACTGTATTTTGGCATCGGGCTCATAGCCGGGCAGGACCCGCTCGGCATGGTGGTCGGCGCAGAGCTTGCCGCCGAACTCGATGTAAAGCTTGCGGTCGAACTTGCTAACCCGGGCCAGGATAGCCGCCGTTTGGGCGGCCAGATATTTCTTGGTATCAAAACCTTTAGTATGCATAATATGATCCCGGATTATTCAATTTGTTGGGTTATAACCTATCAATAAAAATAAGTCAAGGAAATATCCGGGCATAATAGTTTGACTTCTCGGATTGGACTGATATAATCCGGCTAAAACTATTTATGAGCACGTTACCCGCATCAATCAAACGTTATGTCCGGCGGCCATTCGCCTTCCGTCCGGAATACGCCGCCCTGCTGGTCATCGATATGCAGAGGTTTTTCCTGGATAAATCGTCGCACGCTTACCTGCCGCTGGCCCGTCCGATTGTGCCGCGCATCAAACAGCTGGTCACGGCCTTCCGGGAGCATAAACTGCCCGTCATCTTCACGCGCCACGCCCTGAAACAGTCCGAAGACCCGGGTATTATGCAGGAATGGTGGCATGACGTGATAAAGAACAAGAGCCGGTTCTCGCACATCATCAAAGAGCTCAAGGCATTCCGCAACTGCGAGGTCATCAGAAAAACGCGTTACAGCGCCTTTCACGGCACCCGGCTGGAACAAATACTCAAGAAATACAAGATTAATCAATTAGTAATTACCGGCGTGATGACGCACCTGTGCTGCGAGACCACGGCGCGCGAGGCGTTCCTAAAAGATTATCGGGTGTTCTTCACCGCGGACGCCACGGCCAGCGAAACAACGGACCTGCACCTGTCCAGCCTTAAAACGCTCAGCCACGGGTTTGCCGTGCCGGTTACCTCAAAGGAAATAATAAAGATACTCTCATTGCAATGATTTACGATACCATCATCATCGGGGCCGGGCCGGCCGGAATAGCCGCGGCCATCCAGCTGAAACGAAACGGGCTCAACGCCCTGCTTATGGAAAAAAATCAGTTGGGCGGACTGATGCTCAACGCCAACCTGATAGAAAATTATCCGGGATTCGATAAAGGAATAACTGGAGCCGGCCTGGCACACAGATTCCAGCAACATCTGAAACAGCTGGGCATCAAACCGATGTTCCGAACTGTCCGGTCAATAAAGCAGACAACCCAAGGATTTGCGGTCGCCACCGACAAAGGTATTTACAACTGCCGCTCGCTGGTCATCGCCAGCGGCACCAAACCAAAACCACTGGGCATTGCCGGCGAAACAGAAGCCGTACTCAGTAAAAAACTGCTCTACGAAATCAAGGATATACCGGACAATAACCGGAGTAAATTATTCACTGTCATCGGCGGCGGCGAGGCGGCATTCGACTACGCCCTGAACCTGTCCCACCGGGACAAATCCGTTAATATCGTCTTCCGCAACGGCCAACCGCGGGCGATGGCCCTGCTGGTAACCCGTGTAAAGGACAATAAGAATATAAAAATATGGCCAAACATCAAGCCAACCCGGATATTCATTACCAATAATAAAGTCGTACTATGCGGCAATCGGGACAAACAAAATGTGGCGCTGTACAGCGATTGCATCCTGGCCGCCATCGGGCGAATGCCCTGCCTGGATTTCCTGCCGGCCCGATCCGAAAAAATCCTCAAAGCTAAAGGACTCTTCATGGCCGGAGACGTCCGGCGCGGCAATCACCGCCAGACAGTCATCGCCGCCGGCGAGGGACTGCTGGCCGCCATGCAAGTTATTGACTACATAAAGGAATTGAAATGCTGAAAGTAATCTCAGAACAGGGACGGCCGGAACTGGCCACGGTTTATGTCGGGCGGATGCGCGACGGCTCGGACAAGCACCTGGTTGAGTTCGTGGAATCGGTCCAGCCGCCCATCCCGCGCCAGAGCAAGTGGGTCATCATCGTCTCCTCGCAGTTCGGATGCCCCATAGGCTGCCTGATGTGCGATGCCGGCCGCAAGTTCTCCGGAAACCTGACCGCGGACGAAATCCTGGCCCAGATAGATTACCTGATTACCAAATATTATCCGACCGGCGCGGTGCCGGTGCCCAAGTTCAAGATACAGTTCGCCCGGATGGGCGAGCCGGCCCTCAACCCGGCCGTGCTCGAGGTGCTGGAGCAACTGCCCAAACGCTATAAAGCCGAAGGGCTGATGCCCTGCATCGCCACCATCGCGCCGCAGGGATGCGATGGATTCTTCGAGCGGCTTATCGACATCAAGAACCGATTGTACAGCGGTGACAGGTTCCAACTGCAGTTTTCCATAAACACCACCGACCCGGCAAAGCGTCAGGAGCTTATGCCCTACCCCAAATGGACTCTGGCCCAAATCGCCGGATACGGCAGCCGTTTCCACCGGCCGGGCGACCGTAAAATGACGCTCAACTTCGCCGTAGCCGAAGGCTACCCGGTTGACGCCGATATTATCCGCCGCCATTTCAGCCCGGAGCAATTTCTGATCAAGATAACTCCGCTCAACCCCACCCGGCAGGTAGCCAGCAATAAGCTGAAAACATATATCGATCCGAACGGCGCCGGACAGGACAACGAGCTGGTCGCCCGGTTCACACAACTGGGCTATGACGCCATCCTGAGCATCGGCGAGCAGGAAGAAAACCAGATTGGCAGCAATTGCGGCGAGTTCGTGAGCGTGTTGCAGGACAAGTCAGCGCTGGTTGATACCATCGGATTATTATGATTGACCAAGGAGCTCGTAAAAAAGCAGCCGTGCTCATTAAGGATTTCCGAGATGGCTTGATTGATAACGATGAATTTGTTCGGGATTACCCTTCAACCAAATCTAAAGACACAGCATTACATGCTATTTACACACATCTTTGGTTTTATTATGCTGATATCAGTAAACATCGCCTTACAGAAAAACATTCATTAACAGAAGAGGGGAAAGCAGTATTTAATCGATGTATTGCTTTTTTGGAATCGGACAAAGAATATGATTATCCTATTAAGGATTTTATATCATTAACCGCCGCTGTTACGCGTCCTTTCATTTCTTTCATTATTAGCTTCTCTTTGGTCATGTGTCTTATTAAAATTTTTAATGTCAGTCGTATGTGGGCACTTATCATCGGATTTTTGTGTTGGATAATGGTATTAATATTTCGTTTCTTATTAAAAAGACGCAACAAGAAATTTTTCATTAATTGGGAAAAATGGCCTTTCCATCCAGATAAAGAAACATCCGGAAATAATAATTAAACAAATACTCTTTTTCGTGTTAATTCGTGGTTAATAGCAGTTAGTGTTTATCTGTGTAATCTGTGGCTAAGGCTATTCTTTAGATTTGAGCGTCTGCAGTTTGCGTGACAATGCCCTTATCAATTCCGGCAATCCCGTCTTCTTTACGGCCGAGATGGCCAAAAACTTCTTGGGCAGTTTAGCCCGGTATTTCCTGATATTGGCCTCGGCGCCGGGCAGGTCTATCTTGTTCAACACCAGTATCTCCGGCTTCCTGGCCAGCGTCGGGCTGTATTCCTTTAGCTCGCCGCGTATGGTCTTGTAAGCCGCGTCCAGCGGAGTGGTCGCGTCGATGATGTGTAGGACTATCCGGGTGCGCTCGATATGCTTTAGGAACTTGTCGCCCAGTCCCTTGCCCAGATGAGCGCCTTCTATCAGGCCGGGCAGGTCGGCCACCACGAAGGTGCGGTCTTCGGTCACTGCCACCACGCCCAGCGACGGTTCAAGCGTGGTAAAAGGATAATCGGCAATCTTGGGCCGGGCATCGGAAACACGGGAAAGCACCGTCGATTTCCCGGCATTGGGCAGGCCGACCAGCCCGACATCGGCGATGAGTTTCAGCTCCAGGTAAAGCCAGCGCTCTTCGCCCGGTATGCCGGTCTCGGCGTTGCGCGGCGTCTGGTTTATCGAGGTGGCAAAGACCTTGTTGCCCCGTCCGCCCCGTCCGCCTTTGACCACGATGAACTCGTCTTTGGCGTCTTTGATGTCCTTGATGATATTCCTGTTGGACCGGTCTCGGACAACCGTGCCCAGGGGCACTTCGACAACCCGGTCCGAGCCGTTCTTGCCGATGCAGTTATTGGTCCCGCCCGGCTGTCCGTTCTGGGCCAGGATGCGCTCGTGGTGCGCCAGGTGGTAGAGCGTGTTCATATGCGGGTTGGCCCGGATGATGACATCGCCGCCCCAACCGCCGTTGCCGCCGTCCGGCCCGCCTTTGGGTATGTATTTCTCGCGCCAGAAACTGACTATGCCCGTGCCGCCGTCGCCGGCCTTGACAAATATTTCTACTTCGTCTTTAAACATATAATTTAATAGTACGCAGATCTTCGCTGATTTGCGCAGATAGGCACTAATAATTTATTTAATAGGTTATCTTAATAATTACAAGTTAATCCTGCAAATCTGTACTCTGGCAGTTTGAGCGTAGCGAATTACTGCCAAGTATAGTCGGCTATAACTCACTTCATTCTAACAGCCGAGCTACGTTCATCTGCGTCCCTTATTAGCGCGTGCGGCGGAGCAGTTCGACGCTTATGACTGTGCCCAGAATCGGCGTGATATAGTCGCGGATATAGCGGGAGACATCGGCAATCGGCGTGGACGAGACATAAACTATATCGTTCGGATACATAACAATGTCATTGCGCATGTTCCCGGCCAGGATTTCTCTCATATCAACCACCACCACTTCCGGCTTGTCCAGGACATCGCCCCGGATGACCAGCAGGTTACCCTTGCTGGCGTCGCGGGTCGGGCCGCCGGCCTCGCCCAGGACACTCATCAGCGAAATCGTGCCGGTCAGCTTATAGATGCCGGGTTTGGTAACCTCACCCAGAACAATCACCGGCTGGCCGGAGAACTTCTTGACCGCCACGGTCACCTGCGGTGCGATGATGTATTCGCTCAGCCGCTGTGTGATTTCGTCGTCTATCTGGGTCAGGGTCTTGCCAGCCGCCTTGATGTCGCCGGCCAGGAACATGGATATCTTGCCGTCCGGACGAACTATCAGGTCGCCGGAAATATCCGGGTTCTGCCAGACGAATACCTGCAGAATATCGTCCACAGCTACGGGGTAGTCTATTTTGTCCAGAGACCGGGCTTCGATAGCCGAAGGCCTGATGCTCGGCGGATAGGAGTCGGGCGGCGGCGGTTGGGTGCAATTAAAACCCGACAAAACCGCCGCAACGGCGGTAAATATGATTATTCCGGACTTCATCTTATGTTTTCCTTGCAGTATAGGAAAGTATAAAATACTTTCCGATACTGCCTGTGGGGGTCTGGGGGATTGCAGCCAATCCCACAGGGGGTGACGCCATAAGGACGTCCTGTGGACGCCCGATGGCAACCAGAGGGGCGATAGCCCCTATGGAAGCCCCCCAAATTATCCCGCTTTAGCGGGATTTTCTTGATTACAGGGATTATATATTATATCGTCTTTAAAGAAACCAAGCAAGAATAATTCAGACTGCGCGACAAATGGAACAAACCATTAAAACGGTCCGTGAAACCATCGGACAACACCGGCTCTTGTCCGAAGGCGATACTATTATCCTGGGCGTCTCGGGCGGTCCGGATTCGGTCGGACTAACGGTACTGCTGGACCGACTGAACAAGTATTACAAAACCAACTGGCAGTTGGTCATCGCCCATCTCAACCACCAAATCCGGGGCAAGGCCGCCGACGCCGACGAACGCTTCGTCCGCCAACTGGCCGATAAGCTGGAACTGCCCTTTTACTGCGACCGGCGTAATATCCCGGCGCTCAGCCGCAAACAAAAACTCTCGCTGGAAGAGACCGCCCGCAACGAGCGCTATGAGTTCCTGGCCCGGGTGGCCGGCAAGTTCCGGCGCAACAGGCGCGTCCCCAAAATCGCCACCGGCCATACCCTCGACGACCAGGCCGAGACGGTCCTGTTCCGGATTATCCGCGGCACCGGCATCAGGGGACTGCGCGGCATACTGCCGGCGCGCAACCTGCTGTCCGGCCAACCGTTCCGTTTAATCCGCCCGCTCATCGAGCTGACCCATACGGAGATAATTGATTTCCTCAAGTCGCAGGGCTTTGGATACCGTTCCGATAAATCCAACCTCGACAGGAAAATACTCCGCAACCGCATCCGGCACCAGCTGATGCCGCTGTTGAACGATTACAACCCCGGCGTGGCGCGCCATCTGGTCCGGCTGGGGCAGGCGGCCGGCGAATACGAAGCCGTCGTCTCCAAGCTGGCCGGGACGCTCTGCCCCAAAGGCCGTAAATGGCTGGACTTAACAGAACTCCAAAACCAGCCCCAACCGGTCCAGCAGGTGATGATAAACCGCCTGCTCAAGAACTCCGGCTGTAACCTAAAGAGCATCGTCCGTGCCAATTATGAAGCGCTCATCGGCTTGGCTTCGTCGTGCCGGAAAACTAATGAAGTGCATCTGTCCGGCGGCGTCATTGCCCGGACCGCCAACGGCCGGCTGATTATAACCAAGAGGAATTAAACCGCTGAGGACACTGAGAACACTGAATTTATGGGTTGTTAATATAGTGCACCATCCCGCCATAGCGGGATATAGTTAAAAACTGCTTCCTACGGATATTTTCAGTGGCTTCAGTGCTTTCAGTGGTTGTATCTAGGACAAAGGAACGAATCAGATGAATGAAGTATCCCCGGAAGAACTGAAGGCCCACTACCAGCTGGAGAAGCGGCTGGCCGAATCCATCCGCCAGGCCGACCGGTCATCCCGGCCCGTGCTGTACAAACAGGCCTATGACCAGCTCTTCCGCGATATCCCCCGCCTGCGGGCCGTGTCACAGAAGAACGATATCGAGCAATGGAGCAAGCCCTCGCCCCAGCTCAAGTGGCTGAAACCATTCCTGACCCCGGAAACGGTCTTCCTCGAGGTCGGCGCCGGGAACTGCAAGCTGTGCTTTGAGGTCAGCCCACGGGTCAAACAGGTCTATGCCGTCGAGGCCTCGGCCGAAATCGCACTGCACCCCAAATACCCGGACAACCTCAAGCTGATAATTTCAGACGCCACCAAGCTGGATGTGGCGGACGGCTCGGTGGACGTCATCTTCAGCCGGCACCTCATCGAGCATATGCATCCCGAAGACGGGTTGGAGCACCTGCGGGCGGCCTGCCGGGCGCTAAAGCCCGGCGGCGTATATATCTGCGCCACGCCCAACCGCATCTTCGGCCCGCACGACGCCTCGAGGGGGTTTAACGCCGAGGCAACCGGACTGCACCTCAAAGAATATTCCTACGGCGAGCTGGCCGGGATAATGAAACAGGCCGGGTTTGGCAGGGTCAAGGCGCATACCAAGGTAGCCGGAATGGTGATGCTCTGGCCATTGTGGCTATACAGGTGGAGCGAGTCCTGGGCCGGTCTATGGCCCAAAGGGCTTAGGAGAGCGCTGTCCGTGCCCATCAACTACCAGCGGCTGAACACCATCCGCCTAGTCGCTTGGAAATAATATTAGTGGCTATTCTATGTACCCTTTCAACCACATATTGGCAGATGTAAACTGACCATTCTTTAAGAGCCAGTTGGAGCGTAGCGACTTATCCGCAGGACGCCAGCCGACAAGGCTGAGCGCTGGCGCTTATCCCGAGTCCTCGAGGGAACTATTCAATATAGCCACGTAACCATATGTTCGTAGAACAAAATTGTCCGTTTTTAGTGGCTATGACCCTAATCTGCCGTGCGCTATCCGTGGCAATCGTCGCTTCCTTATAAAGATTGTTACAGAAGTTAGCAATGTTCTGCCAGATGAAATGGATGGCAGACGAACCCCAATCCGTTCCGGCCCTCCGGCCATAGACCCAGAGCTGTTGCTCCAACCCCATCGGCACGGACATAGCGTTGAATTGGATTTCCAGTATCACCGCCTTAACCACCGGCGGAATGAACCCCGGCAGGTCAACTATCTGGTCCACGTTATTGGCCGACTGATCCGTAAAGACCATCGTCTGGGACTGAAGCAGAGTCAGCATATTGCCCGGCGCGAAGCCCTGCCACTGGAAATTAGAGCCGGACTCGTTGTAAGTAAGAACCGCCCCGTTACTGGGCGCATTAGCCGCGGCCAGTTTGGACGGCTTGACGCAGGCATCCGCAATCTTACCGCTGGTAACAGCAAGGTCCGCAATCTTTTGCTCCGAAACCGCCTGGTCCGTAATCTCGTCCCCGGTTATTCCCGGCGTAATCGGTCTGGTAATCCCACCGCCGCCCGCCATTGGTTTCCACTCGAACTTAGACTGAGCCTGATTGAAGGTCGGGATTTCACCGTCTGCGGGAGAATCAACAGCCGCTAACTTAATTGGTGTTACCTCGCCCGCGCTTATCTTGGACGCCGTAACGGCACCGTCGTTTAGTTTGGTAGATGTCACCGCGTGGGTGGCAATCTTGTCGGCGATAACCGCGTTATCCTGCAGTTTGTCGGAACTGACTGCGCCGTCCGCAATCTTGGGCGTAGTCACGGCGTTATCTTGGAGCGGCACGGTGCTAACATCACTGCCCAGCTTGGCTAATGTAACCACGCCATCGGCGATATCCTCGGTCCCGATTTGGCCTGAGCCGATGTCAACTGACTTAATAGTCCCGTCCTTAATCTTTTCAGAAGTCACCGCATCATCAGCGATATTTTCTTCGGCCACCACTCCGGGCATCACGCCCGGCACGACATTAATAATCTCCCTGGGCTTGGTTATTCTCTCTTCGTATGCCATATAGCACCTATTCCCTTTCGGTCATAATTTCAAATTCCATATTCCAAATTTACAATTAATAAGTGTGGTCGGGCCCCGCTGCAGCGGGACCACTCACACTAACCGTTTACGGTACGGTTATACCGATCTGCACCTCCAGTTGGAACAACGCTCCGTTAAGCACAAACACGCAGTAGGTATCGTCGACACCGGTGGTCAGCGCGAATGTATCGCACTTGGCCGGGTCTCGCATACCGTTAAGGAAGTTCATCAAGTTGGTATTCTGGCGCGCAATAGTAGCCGCGTCAAAGCCCGACTGAAAAATGGTCAACCCAGCCCTGATGGCCTGCTGGTTGATACCCATCTTTAATGAACCCTCCAAACCTGCCTGAGCAATGTTATACGGTGCGCCGCCTTGCCAGACATCGCCGGCTCTAAACCAATCCATTGCCACATTGTAACCGACCAAAAGAGCGGCATTAATGGCAGATACTCCGCGCCCGCGGATTTTATCGCCTGTCAGACGCAAGGTCTTTTTGCCTGCCTTCTCCGACCAGTTGCCCTTCTTATTAAGCACGTTCTCGGTAAACTTCTTGGCCTTGATTCCTCCGACTTCGGCGAATGCCGAATCCAGATTGTCATTCCACCTTTTAAAGGAATCCTGAATGTTTTTACCGTGCGCCGTGGTCAACTCCGTGGCATTCCTGCCGTTCCGGGCTACGAAGGTGTCCTTTATCATAGGCGAATAGCCCATGTTAGAAGGACCGGCCAGTTTGGCAATGTAAGTCCCGTCATTACCAATCTTAGCCTTGCGGCGGTCATTAATCCGGGTGGCGTTAATAACCAAACCGTCCGCATACTTTGCCTCCATATCCGCTGCTACTTCCTGGAAGTCCGGGATCAAAAGCGTGTACTTCATCTTCAGATTAAACATATTTATCACCCCCAATCTGTCTTTCAGTAAGCGGATTAAGCGGATTTAACCGATTAACCTTTTTACTCATAGAACTTATGTTCAACGGCTATTCTGCTGAGCTCTCGGCAGAACTACCGATCTGACTTTCTTAGTCGCTGTTAGACCACAGGGAGTTACAGCGACTTAGTCCCGACTATTTCGTCGGGATTATTTCTTCTTCCCCTTCTTCTCCAAATAATCTAAAATGACTTCGACAATTACCTCGATAATCCGCCTCCAAAAACCTGACATCATTCTGAACATATAAACCATCCTCTCTCACCGCAAAGAATGCAAAGGTCGCAAAGAAGAAACTATTTCTTTGAGGTCTCTGTGCCTCTGTGGCTATTTAGAAATTCATATATTGTTTGTATTGGAACTATTCCTGCCATCGTAGTAATAAGTTGTCCGTTATGCACATTGACCCAAACCGCTATCCCGATTACTTCGAATGTCTTACTGTCATAGACGGGTCCCCCGGAATTTCCGGGTAATATGGGTGCAGATATCCCCCAATAAGAATCCTCAATAACCGAAATGATGCCGTATGAAGGGCGCACCTTCAAGCCCAGAGAACATCCAACGGCATAAACAGGACTAAAGAGATACGGCGTGTAATCTTTAGGAGCCAGTATCGCCGAATAAGACAGTTTCTTTGATGGTTTGATTAAAGCCAAGTCCTTTATTGTATCTGTGACTAGGACAGTTGCTTCTATCGCTAT
>JAZDFB010000017.1:0-2708 GCA_043808305.1 Planctomycetota bacterium
TGCGGCTACCGAGTTATTCAACAGAGTATAAAACTTGTCACTAAGACACTAAGGCATCCCGCCGAGGCGGGATAAACTCCGAATTCTTAGTGTCTTTGTGTCGCAGTTTATCCCGCTCTTAGGCGGGATGGCAGAAGTTACGAAGTTTTCTTGGAGGATTATTCGGATGACCGAATCAAAAGGACTGACGCCCGTATACATCGAGGCGTTCAACCTGGATGACGCCTGGTTCCAATGCCTGAGCAAAATACTTGACTTTGGCCACACCTACACCATAACCCGCGGCAGTTTCCAGGGCCAGCGCCGGCTGGAGTTCGATTACGTGGCGGTCCAGATAAAAAAACCCGGCCAGCGTCCGATTATCCCGATGATACCCGAAGGCTCAAGCATTCCCGCGCCGACCTCTATGGAATACGTGGAGCAATATATGAATTACCTGCTGACCGGAGTCAAGCAGGCCGGCGAGGATTATACCTACGGCGAGCGTCTGGTCGACCCCCGGGTCATAGTTCGGCTGCCTGCTTGCCCCGTTAGAGGCTCCGACTCTAACGGGGTGCGATTGCAGCCGACTATACCTGGCAGTAATTCCCCCGCTCTTTCTTCAGAAAGAGCGGGGTCAAACTGCCAGAGTAAGGTCCCCGGCACTCAGGATGCAGCCAATATGTTCAAAGAAATGCCGCTTGACGTCAACCAGATAGAAGAAGTCATAAAGATGTATAAGAAAGACGGCCACGGCACCAACCAGGCGACCATGGAAATCGGCATGCCGTCCGACATCAAGTTAGTCGACCCGCCCTGCCTGCGGATTATCGACACCCGCATCCGCTACGGCAAACTCCATTTTATGTTATACTTCCGTTCCTGGGATTTATGGGCCGGGTTCCCATCCAACCTGGCCGGGTTACAGCTTTTAAAAGAATATATGGCCGGCGAAATCGGCGTCGAAGACGGCGAGATAATCGCGGCCAGCAAAGGAATGCACCTGTACGAATACACCTGGGAAGTGGCCCGGATGCGCACGCAAAAGACATAACGGTTTTAATCCGCCTCAGAGCCTGTTGCACAAACCACGAATTTACATGATACCATACAATATATTGTAGCGGTCGGATTCATCCGACTTATTGTGCGATAAATCGCACCGCTACATCTCCAATTATTGGTTTAATTGCATATTTTTCGGGAATGCGTAACTCGTATGAATTAATTGACAAGGTTTCATATTTAATTAGGCTATACCAACGAGAAGATCAGGTTCCCATGCCGGGCTCCGATGTTACATCGGCGCAGCAGAGATTTCTCTGCGGGACTTCCAGATATAATTTTAGTATCATACGAAAAATCATATTGTGGGAGACTAAGGAGAAATACCTTGAGCAAACAAACAGCCGCTTTAATTTCCATTTTTTCTAATGCCGGGCTTATCTTATTTAAGGTTATCGCCGGCATAATGATGGGGTCGGTAAGCGTTATTTCCGAGGCCATCCATTCCGGCATTGACCTTATGGCCAGCCTTATCGCATTCTTTTCCATCAAAAAAGCCGCCGTGCCGGCTGATGACGACCATGCCTTCGGACACGGCAAGTTTGAAAACATCTCCGGCGCATTTGAAGCCACTCTCATTTTCCTGGCCGCCGGCCTGATTATTTACGAAGCAATCCCCAAATTAACCCGCGGCGCCGAGATTAAAAGCCTTGAGGCCGGCATCGGCGTGATGTTCATATCCGCTCTGGTTAATATTTTCGTCTCCAGGCTGCTTTTCCGGGTGGCTAAAAAGACAGATTCTATCGCCCTGGAAGCAGACGCCTGGCATCTTTCTACGGATGTCTTTACCTCAATCGGAGTTATGGTTGGGCTTGTGGCAATCCGGATAACCCATCTTAATATCCTTGACCCGATAATCGCGATACTTGTCGCCCTGATGATAATCAAGGCGTCCATAGACCTGACGCGCAAAGCCATCCATGACCTGGTAGATAAGAGCCTGCCCGAGGACGAGATTAAAATAATTGTTGACGCCCTCTGTTCATATCCCGAAGTAACCAGTTACCACAAACTCCGGACTCGTAAATCCGGCCCCCGGCGGGAAATAGATATTCATCTTCAGGTGCTAAAGGATATGCCGCTTATCGAAGCTCATAATCTATGCCATCGGGTGGAAACCAATATTAAAAACCTGCTCACCAACGCCTACGTCACCATCCACATAGAGCCAAAAAAACCCCTTCAGGATTTTCTTCCATAGGGGTTAGTGGCAGTAGGAACCCTTCGGGAATACTCAGGGTAAACTTAGTGACATACTGCCACGTTATCCCGCTTATTCCAGCGGGGTTATCACCCCTCTGGCGTCCAACACCCCGATGTAACATCGGGATGCTGGACTGTCACCCCCCTGGGGGATTGACTGCAATCCCCCAGCCCCCCACAGGCAGTATAGAAAAGTTTTATGATGCCTTAGGCACATCAGCCCTTGGCTGATACTTTCCTATACTGCAAAAAAGCCCAATGAGCATCCCTAAATTCCGCGCTACCATATGAATTCGGGGGACGCAAGATATAATTATTGACAAAGGAACGGGAATTGGGTAAGATGTCCCGAATGGCACATAGTTAAGCCCCCGAGCACGTGTAGTTGCCCGATTTATCGGGCACAAAGCCTCATAAATGAGGCAACTACAGTGAATTATTAGATAAATATACGATTTTCT
>JAZDFB010000018.1:0-12164 GCA_043808305.1 Planctomycetota bacterium
AGGTATAGTCGGCTGTAACTCACTACGTTCTAACAGCCGAACTATAATATTTGATAGAAGACAGTTGAATTTGCTAAAGGAGTCAATAACGGATAAGAAATATTAGAATGAAACATCTAAGCTGGGCTGATGAGTTTAATGGGGCGGTTACGGTTTGTGACAAGCAGGGCATAATCCTGTATATGAATGCTAAAGCCGCCAAGATATTCAAGCGCGAAGGCGGGCTGAAGCTTATTGGCAGGAACGTCTTGGATTGCCATCCCGGACCGGCTCGGGCCAAGTTAGTACGGATGCTTAAGAATAAGACCTCCAACGCCTATACAATCGAGAAAAACGGAGTTAAGAAGCTTATCTATCAATCGCCCTGGTATAAAAAGGGCAGCTATAAGGGCTTTGTCGAGTTGTCCATAGAGATACCTTTTGATATGCCGCATTTTGTTCGGGGCGGCGGAGCGTGAGCGGAGTCCCGACCGGAGCGTCGGGGATGAAAAACCTTGACCAACTCACTCAAAAGGATTATAGATATGTTTGTTTATAGTAGGAAGAGCGTGTTATTCTAAATTATTTGATATGGCAACTACATTCGGCAAATATGTTATTGAAAAGAAATTAGGCCAGGGCGGCATGGGAGCGGTCTACCTGGCTGTAGATGCGGCTTTAAACCGCAAGGTTGCGCTTAAGGTTATTACCTCGGCCGATGCTGAAATGATAGAGCGTTTTCACCAGGAGGCCCAGTCCGTAGCTAAACTCAAGCACCCCAATATTGTCCAGGTCTATGAAGCCGGCACTATTAATAAAAAGCATTACTTCACCATGGATTATATAGAAGGCATACCCTTGGATAAACTTATCCATGCCAAGCCAAAACCCAGCATTCAGACCTTGGCAAAGATTATCGAGCAGGTCGCGGCCGCCCTCTATTATGCCCATTGCCATAATGTAATTCATCGGGATATCAAGCCGGCCAATATCCTGATAGATAAACAAGGCAAGGCGTTTATAGCCGACTTCGGGCTGGCCAAGCAGATGTCCGGACTGGATAAAAAACTAACCGTTACCGGCACCACCGTGGGCACGCCGGACTATATGTCGCCGGAGCAGGCGATGGGCAAGAAGAAAGAGATTGACCACCGCAGCGATATTTTCTCGTTAGGCGCAACGCTTTATCATTGCCTGACCGGCCAGGTGCCTTTTACGGGCAAGGAAATCTATGAAGTATTTTCCAAGGTGATAAATGAAGACCCGCCCTCGCCCAGCTCGATAATGAAGATAATCCCCAAAGACCTTGAGACGATATGCCTGAAGTGCCTTAACAAAGAAAGCTCCAAGCGCTATCAAACGGCGGAAGAATTAGGCCAGGATATAAAACGATACCTGAACGGCGAGCCGATTGCGGCCAAGCGCACCAGCTCTATAGCCAAAATTTACCTCAAGGCAAAGCGGAACAGGACAACCAGCCTGGCGATACTCGGCACCGCGGTTATCCTGATGATTGTTGTGATAAGCCTTTCGGTTTCTTCGGCTAACAGGAAGAAACTGATAGCCGATTACCGGCAATCGGCCAATCAGGAATTCAAGGATACCCGGGACGGCCATTTTGACAGAGCGCGGACGTTCTGCACCAAATTGCTCGCTTTGGCGCCGAAGGATGAGGAGATATTATCTTTACTTAAGGAATGTGAAGATATTATAGCGGAGCAGGATAAAAAATGGAAAGCGGATCAAAAGGCAGCCCAAGAAGTGGCGGCGAAAGCCAAGGAATCCCTGAAGGTGCGAAACAAAGCCAAAGCAATAATGGACCGGGCCACCGGCACGCCCAGCCCTGACCAGAAGATTAAAATTGCCAATGAAGCGCTTGAAAAGGACCCCACCTTCGGCGACGCTTACCAGTTTATCGGCTATGCTTATAAAGAGAAGGCGGCGCGCGAATTGCAGCAGGGCGGAAGCAAATTCCGGGAGTATATAGATAAAGCCTGCGAGAATTTCAGCCTGGCTATAGAAACAACCAAGACATTGGCATATTCTTATTACGAGCGGGCGCTTATCACGGTGTACACCTACAACAAGCCGGAGGATTCCATTCCTGATTTTGAGAAGACGCTGGAATATGACCCTAACAGCCACATCGGTTGGTACGCCAAAGGAAGCGTTCAATATATACAAAAAAAGTATGACGACGCGATAAAGAGCTTTACTGAAGCAATATCGCGTTTCCAGGACTTTGAGTATGCATACAATACCCGGGGCGTGGTTTATTGCGATAAAAATGAATTAGGCTTGGCGCTGGCGGATTTTAGAGCGGCGGTTACCAAGAATAAAACGTTCTTTATGGCATATAACAACTGCGGCAATGTTTTATATAAGCAACGCCAGTTCGATGAGGCCATTGCATATTACAGCGGTGCCATCAAGCTTAACCCGAAATACATCATAGCATACAACAACCGCGGGCTGGCCTATTCCGCCAAGGGCGAATTGGACAAGGCGATTGCGGATTTTAATGATGTCATCAAACTGGACAAGAAACATGCCGAGGCATATAAAAACCGGGGCGATGTTTATTACAAACAGGGACAGCTGGATAACTCGATTGCTAATTTTAACGAGGCCATCAGGCTGAATCCGGAATTTGCCTTGGCCTATGGCAGCCGCGGCCTGGCTCATTCCGCCAAAGGCGACATGGATAAGGCGCTGGCTGATTCCAACGAAGCCATCAGATTGGCGCCCCAAATTGCTGAGTTGTATGCCAACCGCGGGGTTGTTTATTTCAACAGGAAAGAATTCGATAAGTCCATTGCGGATTACAATGAGGCGCTCAGGATGGACCCGGAATGCGCCGGGGCTTACTACAACCGCGGCAATGCCTACAAAAAGAAGGACGATATAGATAATGCGATAGCTGATTATACCGAGGCTGTCAGACTGGACCCAAAATTAGCTTTGGCATATTATAACCGCGGGATTATGTGTTACAAAAAGAAGGATTTGGATAACGCCATGGCGGACTTCAATCGGACAATTAAATTGGAGGCGAAATACGCCGATGCATACTGGAACCGGGCGGTTTGTTATTCTGATAAAGGCGAATATAGATTGGCTGTTTCAGACGGCGAGATGTTCCTCAAGCTCGCGCCGGATAGCCCGTCAGCAAAAGAGATGCGGGCTTTAATCGAGGCCTGGAAGAAACAGGTTAAGTAACACACGCCTATTTCGTGGTTTTATCAACGCTGATTCCACCGGTCATTTTAGACAATTCCGCCAGGAAATCCGGGCACGGGTCATAGCAACCGGTCTGGTCCGCCACCCGGTCCGGCCGGCCCACGGAAATCGTATTGATTTTTATCCGCCTGATAGGATTTATTTTATTGAGCTGTTCTTTTATCCTGGCCTGCAAATATTTAACCTGCTCCTTATTTCCGAAGCTGGAACCCTGCCCCTTTTTAAGGAGCTTGCCGGAATCCGGCGGGCCGTCCGATACCAGGAAAATAGTATCGACCCCGCCCAGCACTCCCACATAATCTCCCGTTTCGGACAGTTCAATCTTGCCTTTTTGCGGAATGAACCTGTAAGCCGCCTCCAGCCCCTCCCAGAAAAATGTCCAGCCGCCGGTGCCGACCTTAGTATCCACAAACTCAATGGCATTTTTCTTGTTATCAGCGGTTGCTTGAACCAGTGTCTTGCCCCATGCGGAAGCGCTATCGCTGTAAAAAACCATATTGAAATAAACGCTCGGGTGGAGATTATAGATGACATTGACTAATTCGCGTTTTGCCAGGATTATCCTGGTTTCTATTTTCCTGGCGTTGATTTTATCCCTTTTCTTCTGCATTTCATCAATGAACGCGGCTGAGGCCGGCTTGCCCGCCGCATCGACGAAGAGTTTTTCCGACGGCAGGGCTTGCTCGGTTGTCGACATGCTTTGCTGCGCCGCATCGCCGGCGCTCCAATTCATGCTGTTTGACAGGTCAAGCAGGAAGAGTATCTTGGTCGAGGACGCCTTAACCCCGTAATAAACGGCCGTCGTCATATTAGGGTCGATGTTTTCGCCTTCCTTCTGGGTCTGCCACCAATCCTCCCATGCTTTTGCCGATGACCCCAGCTTCTTGCCGCTTAATTCCTCTAACAGGCTTATCAGATTCTCCTTGGCCCGGCTGTCAATCCGCGCCTTCAAGGCCTTTATCAACATGGGAATGGAATCCTTGCTTTTTATTTTAGCGAAGTAATCAATCGCGGCGACCTTGACCTCCCACTCCGGGGCGGCAGCCAGCAAATCACCCACCTCCGTTTGGGCTATCTCGCATTGGAGCTGGCTCAGGGAGTCTATGGCCGCAATCTGGATTCGGGCGTCTTTGGTTTTCAACAGTTCCAGCAACGCTGTTTTAGTTTGGTCCTGGTTAATGCCGCCCAGTCCCTGGATAATGTGGAATTTAACCCGCCAATCAGCCGCTTTATCCGAAGCCGCCTTAATCAAGTATTGGACCGCCTTGTCCTGGGTTGTTTTCTTAAACCCCGAAACGCAGGCGTCGATAACGCCGAATTCAACTTCCTCTTCCGAGCGGCCGTTCTTGGCGCGGGCTAATTCATCCTTCAACTGGCGCGCCAGCAACTCGCAGGCCTTTGATTCGGCGTTCCCGTAAATAGCATCAGCCAGATTCCTGGTGGCCGTCACCCGCTTCTCCGGGTCGGTGCCGTTGCCGTCAGCGGTAAAGGCCTTCGTAGCATTGGCCCAATTGGTTTCTTCCGGACTGCCGGCGGAAGAAGATGCAACAATGGCGATAACAAGAAGTAATCCGATAGGCACGGTTAACAGAACTGTTTTTTTATTCATAATGAAATACTACACCGGGGAATAGTTTTTGTCAAGCTATTGCTTCGCCGGTAGTGGGGCTATGCAGTCTCGCTGATGGCTTCCTGGAGCGCCACGATGCCCTGCGCCACCTTTTCCATGGCGTTCTGGCGGATGCTCCTGACGCCCAGCTCCCGCACCTTTTGCTTGAGCACATTAAACTGGGCACCGGACGAAATAAGCTCGCGCAGTGAATCGGCGATAGGCATCAGTTCAATCGCCGCTGTCCGGCCGCGCATCCCGGTATTATGGCATTTGGTGCAGCCGATTGCCTTGAACAGCTCTTTTGGCTTCGGCTCGATGCCCTCAAAATAGGGCAGCAAATCCGGCGTCATCGGGTAGGGTTGTTTACAATCGTCGCAGAGCTTGCGCATCAGCCGTTGCGCCAGCACCATTTGCAGTGACGAGGCAATCATATACGGCTCACAGCCCATATCGGTCAGCCGGGCCAGGCTGCTGGGCGCGTCGTTGGTATGGAGCGTGCTCAGGACCAGATGCCCGGTCATAGCCGCCTTCATGGCGATATCGACCGTTTCCTTGTCCCTGATTTCGCCTATCATCACCACGTCCGGGTCCTGGCGCAGTATTGAGCGGAGCGCCTTGGCAAAGGTAAAATCGATGTCATAATTCACCGGCACCTGGTTTATTCCGTTCAGCCGGAACTCGATGGGTTCCTCGACGGTAACCACGTTTATGGACGGGTCGTTGAGGTGGTTCAGCGCCGCGTAAAGCGTGCTGGTCTTTCCGCTTCCGGTCGGGCCGGGAACCAGCAATAGCCCGTAAGGCAGTTCGATGCATCGCCGGAATTCATTCAGGACGCTGGCCTCAAAAGCCAGGTCTTCCAATTTCATCTTAAGCAGGGAACGGTCCAGAATCCTCATAACGAGTTTCTCGCCGTAAGCCGTCGGCAAAGATGATACCCGCAAATCAATCGGCCGTCCGTCGAACATCACCTTAATCCGGCCGTCCTGGGGCTGGCGCCGTTCGGTGATGTCCATCTTGGACATAATTTTAAAGCGCGAAATCAGCGATGACTGGATTGATTTGGGCATGTTTTCTTCCTCTATCAGCACGCCGTCTATCCGGTAGCGCACGCCGATGACCTTCTCCTTGGGCTCGATATGGATATCGCTGGCCCGCTCGCTGATAGCCGTGGCGATAATGTGGTTGGTCAGCATAATAATCGGGGTATTGTCGATGGTGACGCTTTTGGCGCTCTTGCTCACATCCACCTGGTCGGTTTCATAGCGCTTCTTATCCAGCTTCTTGGCGTCTTCCTTGCTGGTCGCCTCTATCTGCGCCGCCGAGTTATAATAGCGGGTAATCGCCTTTTCGATATCCTGTTCCTTAGACACCACCGGTATCACGTCATAGTTGGTCAGCACCGAAATATCAATCAGCGCCACGATATTAAGCGGGTCCGAAGTGGCAACGCTCAGCACCCGGCCCACCAGCGATATCGGGATAAGCTTGTGCAGTCGGCACTTGGCCTCCGGCACCAGGCTTATCAGCTCCTTATCGATATTATATTCGTGGAGCGGCAGGTAGGTGAACCCGAAATGCTTGGTGATGCAGTTAATGATGGCGATTTCCGACAGGAGCTCCAGCTCGATAACCGCCTCCTTAAGGCCGTATTGCTTCTCCTTCTGCTTGGCGGCCGCGGCGCCTAACTGCTCCTCGGTTAACAGCCCCTTTTCCAGCAGGGCCTGGCTGAGTTTCTTATCGGAAAAAGCCATATAAAATTAAATCCTTACTTTTTGTTTTCCCCGGCATCCGTGTCGGGCGGTTGGGCGCCCTTAATCGTAAAGTGCGACCTGCGCACCGGCATCTCGGTCACATTAACCACGTCGGTTGAGCCCTCTATCGCCTCATCTGCGTCCGGATTAATCATCAACTTCGAAAACGGCACGCCCATCGTGCTGATGACCGCCGTGCCGGATTCGGGATACTCCCCGTCATCCCGGGGCGGTTCCGCCGGCGCCGATGCCGGTGTTGTCCTGTAAACGGCTTCGATGGCGGCCTTTATTTCCGCCGGCTTGCAAAGCACAATCTTTATCTCGCATCCGGTCAGGTTTTCCAGCTCCTTAACCGTCCGCTGGTCCTGCGGGTTGACCATACCCACCGTCAGCTCGCGTCCCATCTTGCTGATGGGCAATACCAGCGCCTCCCTGACTATCTGTTCCGGGATAAGCCGGAGTATCTCGCGGTCAATCCCGTATTTATTAATATTGATATAAGGTATCTTGAACTGGCGCGAAACCACCGACACCAGCTCGTCCTCGGTCAGCATCTTCTCGTCAATAAGTATTTCACCCAGGAACTTGGGATGTTCCAGGCTGGCCTGGATAGCCAGCGCCTTCTGGAGCTTTTCCGGAGTGATGATATTGTATTTCAGCAGAATCTCGCCCAGCCGGTCCGACTTACCGCCCGGCAGAATCACGTGGTCGTCATTCGGATGCGACCCGGTAGCCGGCGCCGGCGACTGCGGCTCCGGTTTCGGAGCGCCGGGGGCTGAAGGAGACGGCGTATCAGCCGTGCGCGGTTGGGCGACATCATCCCCGAAAAGCCAGCTGAAAAATCCTAAAATCATAAATAAAACAGTCTTACTCGCTGTTAATCCGTTAGGATGTTACAGCGAGTTAGACCCCGCCGAATGGCGGGGCTTCCACCTCACCAATCCTCTCCCCTAAGGGGCGAGGGTTAGCGGCAGTTAGTCGCGCCGTGTCGCAGACGCGGTAGGACGTTATACCTTAAGGTATATTTATTATGTTATACCTTTTAGGTATTACCTGCCACGTTATCCCGACTATTCCGTCGGGGTTAAGGATGCTTATATCAATTATCAATAATCTGGTCAAGTTAAAACATGCTTGGTAAACGGTGACACATCCTACCGCCTCCCTTTAGGGGCGAAACTTTAACTCTATGTGTAGTTTTATTTTCTTGACATTTTGTCCGGCTGCTCATATAATCACTTCAAATGAAAAATAATAAGCTACGGATTTCTGAATGGTTCAAACAATCAGAGTATGACTTTGCCACGGCTGGGGCAATGTTCAAAAGCCGCCGCTATATTTATGCGGTTTTTATGTGCCATCTGGCTATGGAAAAAGCGCTTAAAGGACTGTATTGCGCAACTGTCATAGGTCGGCTGCCTGTGAAGTTGCAGCCGACTATACCCGGCAGTAATTTCACAAACTGCCGGAGTAAAGAACATCCTCCTAAAATACACGACTTAGTAAGTTTGGTTACCAAGTGCCGGTTAAATCCGTCTCCGGGGCTGAAAGAATTTGTCGGGCAGGTTAATCAGATGAGTATTGTTACCCGCTATCCTGAGAGTTTGGCGAAAATGCAAAAAGTATTTTCATTTAAGATGGCATCTAAAATAATTAAGCAGACAAAAGAGGCATTGAAATGGATAAAAGAAGAATCAGACAAATTGTGCTGAAATTAGTCAGGGCCATGGCTAATCAGAATATCAGGACCAAGAAAGTAATCCTTTTTGGTTCTTATGCCCGTTCCGGCGCACGCCAACATAAAGATAGCGACCTTGATTTATTGTTCGTTTCTTCCGATTTTCAGGGATTAGGTTTATGGGAGCGTTCACGACTGCTGGCAAACGCCCACTGGGAAGTGCCTGATTATCCTATAGACCTTGTTTCGGCCACGCCTGAAGAATGGGAAAATGATGATTCCTTAATCATTAATTATGCCAGGCAGGGCAGGCCCGTTCGCTACTAAAATTCCTTTAATTCGTAATTCGGGGCAAGACCGCAGTCAGTCCCGGAGCTCCGCAGAGCCTCCCGCTTATGGGTTGTGTTCGCGGAGCGCCATCCCGCCGCAGCGGGAGAGGGGCACTTATGCGTGAGAGACAGTGAGCGCCATTAGGTCGCCATGGCGCTTCGGGCGCCAGATACCGAATAGATAACTCCTCCGGCGGCGGATAAACAAGTGGCGTCCGGGGGATTCTTACTGATTATGAAAGGAAATTGCATGAAAATAAAAATACTAATAATGATTTTATGGTTATCGGCGTTGTTTATAAATACCGGTTGTCCAACGATAATTACGAGTCCACAAACAAAGCCGTTGGATAATCCTGTTACAATTCAGACATGCGGAATCTATACACATCCCCAATCCAGTATGGAATTTCCAGAAATTGTTGGGCATTTCCAACGTTTTGAAATAACCCGTTTTGATGAATCAGGCCTGAACGTTGGCGTCAGTTATAACCTGATGAACTCTTCTTTCCAAATGGCCGTTATGGTTTATATCTATCCTGGCCCGAGAATGAGCGGCCCTAAAACGGAAACAGCCAGCGCAGCTCACCAAATGATTATTACCAATATGTATGAAGCCGAAAAGAGTGGTATTATTGAAGCGCATCAAGGGGCACGACTAATTACTGACACGGAGGTAATATTGAGGCAAGGCGAAATAAAACAAAAAGGGATGGTGGCTGTATTTGAATACGATGGAGTTTTTGTACTCCAGCAACAACAACTTGTTTCGCATCTGTATTTATTTAATCATAACGGTTGGATGATTAAATACAGGTTTACACACCCCAAGAATATTACTGCGGTCACCGAAGAAATTGATAAGTTTATGCAGTTCTTGAAATGGACTGCAAAACGTGGTTGATCAGGTGACACACACACCTCCAGAGGCGCCGGCCCGTCCTTTGGCGGGGGCAGGCTTCTAACGGGGTTTGCCCCTCCCGCTGTGGCGGGAAACACAACGCATAACGCTGTAAATAGCCGGCGCCTTATTAAGAACGTTTCTGGCCAGGTCGTGAATCCACCGAACTTCATCCGGCGATTTGGTCTTGAGATATAAATTAAGCGCTGACAGGGGTTTATTCGCGGCCGGCCCGGCCTTGGGCTTTTCCTGGAAGTCAAGCAATTCGCCAATCGGCATTTTAAGGTGTTCCGATATTTTATAGAGCATATCCAGGCGGGGCGATGACAGGCCTCTTTCTATTAAACTGAGCGTATCATCCGAGGTGCCAATCAAACGGGCAAAGACAGATTGCTTCAGTTCCATTTTCTTGCGGATGGTCTTTAACCGTTCACCCAACAAACGTGCTGATTTTTCCGGCTCTGACATCATAGGCAACTCCTCTTTCTTTTTTAGCATACCTTCCGAATAAGCCGATATTTTTGACCGTGTTTAATACCGCAATTTATCGGTATTTGCATACCGGGATTTTGCGGTATTTATTGGCCTATTGTCCCGTTGACAAAATGCCGGTAAATATTAAAAAGACATCAGCCCCTGCGGGATAAGGGAGAGTAATTCGTTTTACTCAAACTCTCCCTAAAGAAATGGAGGTGATTAGGTTTATTATGAGAATTGCTGGATGGTCTATGCACGCTGATAGATGGTCTATGCACGCTGATAGATGACCTACGCGCGCTGATAGATGGTCTGTGCACGTTAATAGATGGTCTATGCACGCTGATAGGTGGTCTACGCACGCTGATAGGTAGTCTATGCACGCTGATAGGTGTCATAAAAGGGTCAAAATGGCGCTTTGGCGCCAGAAAGTGAGGTTAAATATGGCAAAAAAAGCCGCTTATTTACCTAACACCGACCAGGGCAAGGCCGATTTTTTGGACAATTTAGCCGCTAAAATCGGCGGATATGCCGTCACCCTCGGTTTATTGCCGGCTGATGTCACCTCGGTGACCGACGATGCGGCGATGTTCAACTATATTATGGATGCGCAGGAGGCGTATAAGACCTTTAAGCAGGATATGTCCAAATATAAGGATATGCTCCGGGACGGTTCTGACGGCGCGCCTATAGGCGCGTTGCCGGTTGCCCCGACCCTGCCTGTGGCGCCCACCCTGGTCAGCGATGGTATTTTTAACCGCATCCGCAAGTTGGCCGCCCGCATCAAGGCCGCTCCGGCCTATAATCAGGCCATCGGCGAGGACCTGGGCATTATCGGCGATGAGCAGGTGATTGATATCCCCAACCTGAAACCGGTTTTGAAGAGCCGTCTGGACGCCGGACGCCCGTTGATTATCTGGTCCAAGGGCCCGGCCGATTCCATTGATATTTACGTTGACCGCAAGGACGGGGTAGGATTTGTTTTCCTGGCCACCGATTCACAGCCGGATTATCTGGATACCTTCCCGGTGCCGGCCGGAGTGACCTCGGCGGTTTGGGATTATAAAGCCGTTTACCGCATCGGCGATAGCCAGGTCGGGCAGTTCTCGGAACCGATTCAGGTGACGGTCACCCGCAAAACAGGGTACTAAAGATAAGGATAAATAATTTGCCACCAAAGCACTAAGGCACGAAGAAGACAGTCCACCGTAGGTTTCTTTTAGTGTCTTGGTGTCTTAGTGGCAGAAAGGCAATTTATTATATGGCCTTAAAACCGTTAGAAGTCAAGACCGAGAATATTGATAACGGCGCGGTAACCGCGGCTAAACTCGCGGTAGGCGCGGTTGACGCCGGACGCATAGCGCAAAACGCCGTAACCGCCGAGAAAATCGCCACCGGCGCAATCACCGCGGCTAAAATCGGCGACCTGCAGATTGATAATTCTAAGTTGCAGGATGGCAGCGTTACCACCCAGAAACTGGCGCGGGCCGCGGTAACGACTGACCGGCTTCAGGACGGCGCAATCACCCCGGTCAAATTGCAGGACGCCTGTGTTACTACAACAAAGATTGCCAATGCGTCTGTGACCCGCGATAAAATCGGCGAGAAA
The DNA here is from genome assembly GCA_043808305.1 of Planctomycetota bacterium. Classification (GTDB taxonomy): domain Bacteria; phylum Planctomycetota; class MHYJ01; order JACQXL01; family JACQXL01; genus JBBAAP01. Next base: position 11,577 of record JAZDFB010000018.1, read on the forward strand.
CAGGTGAGCAGTTCCCGGCTAAAGGACGCCTGTGTCACGACTGAGAAAATCGGGGAAGCGCAGGTCACTGCCGAAAAATTGCGCGATGCCAGTGTGACTATGCCGAAAATCGGTCCGGGCGCGGTAGGCGTCAGCCAGTTAGCGCCGGGTGCGGTAACCACCGACAAGATTGCCAATGCATCAATCACCCAAGCGAAATTGTCCTTTGTCCCGCCGTCTATCGCACGGCCCATTACTCCGCAGGTAGCGAGTTCGGAGTTGGCAGATGCTTCAGTGACCGGTGTTAAGTTAGCGGATGACAGTGTAACCACGTCCAAGATTCCGACTGGCGTAATAACCGCTTCTAAACTTGCGGCCAATGCCGTAGAGACTGCCAAGATAAAGGACGGCGCGGTCACCCCGGCCAAGCTGTCGTTTACTCCGGCGTCAAGGCCGCTTTCTCCGCAAATCGCCACCGCCGAGATTGCCAATCAGGCCGTGACCGGAGCTAAAATAAAGGATTACGATGTCGGCTATACCCAGATAGCGTCCAACAGCATCAACCGCGAGAAGATTATTAACGGCGAGATTCTGACCGATAAGATAGCC
>JAZDFB010000019.1:0-56130 GCA_043808305.1 Planctomycetota bacterium
GCCAGTGGCTATCTGGCCGGTTCTACTACCGGCAGCCTTTTAGCCGCTAACGCCGGCGGCTCGGATCTCTTGGCATTTAAGTGGGGCGTATGGCAGTACCAATTAGGCACCGGAGCAGATGACCATGCTTATGGGGTCGCCGTGCATACAGATTTCAATAACTATTACGTCGGCTCTACCAGTGGAGATCTTGACGGCGCCGGCCCTTGCACCAATAGCGGACTGTCAGACATTTTTGTGGTTAAGTATAACTCCGCCGGCGCGCAACAGTGGATCAGGCAACTAGGCACCGCGGCCGATGATTATGCCCGGGGCGTCGCCGTAGATACGGCCGGCAATATATATGTAACCGGCTCCACCGGCGGCGACCTTGACGCAGGCGGCCCCGGCACCTGGAGCGGTGGGGCGGACCTTTTTGTGGTCAAGTATGACCCCGACGGCAACTTGCTGTGGCTCAAACAATTAGGCACCGCGGCCGATGATTATGCCCGGGGTATCGCCGTAGATACGGCCGGCAATAGCTATGTAACCGGTTATACTAACGGCGGGCTGGACGGCATCAACGCCGGCGGAACCGACCTTTTTGTGGTCAAGTATGATACCAACGGCAACTGGCAGTGGACCAGGCAATTAGGCACCACGGCCGATGATGAGGCATATGGCATAGCCGTAGATGCCGACGGCAACATCTACGCGGTCGGCGATACCGAGGGCGGCCTTGACGGCAATACCAACGCCGGCGAGACCGATATCTTTATAGTAAAATATAACTTCGCCGGCGCAAAACAGTGGACCAAACAATGTGGCACATCAAAATCCGATAGCGCGCGCGGGGTTACATTAGATACCAACGGCATCTATATAACCGGCTGGACTTACGGCGGGTTTGACGGCAATACCAACCGCGGAGGCGCGGACATTTTACTGGTTAAGTATAACGCCAACGGCGACAGTGCTTATTCAGGCGAGTTGTCCCCTGCCGCCATACCGCCTCAGGTAACCACGCCCAATCCAGGTAATAGCGCCTCGGGTATTCCAATTACGCAGCAATTAGGTTGGGCCTCGGCCAGCGGCGCCACCTCTTATGACGTTTATTTCGGCACAACCTTGCCCGGAACGCCTAATATCAATCAGCCCGGCACGGCTTATGACCCGGGTGCTCTTAATTACAGCACCACCTATTACTGGCGGATTGACTCCAGGAACTCTGCCGGTTCAACTACCGGTACTCCCTGGAGTTTTACTACCGCTGCGCCGAACAACGACGCCTGCTATATCGGCGGCGCGGGCAACGCTGTGACCATTACTGATGTGGCATTGGGCATCCCGTCCGGCGGCCAGGTTCCCGTCCAATTTAACCTTGCCCAGCAGAATCCTTTCGGCGTAGTCTGGTTTGATGGAATCTCTTTCTCTGACTATGCCTGGGTGTTTATCAAGTATTCTACTACCAACGGCTCGGACGGCAGTTGGAACCACGCCACCTTAAATGCCGGCGGCACGATTACGCCGACTGCGGATAATCTGGGAGTATTTGTCCGGGCGTCGCTGGCCGGGCATTACGGAAACAGTTTTACCGTTCTCTGGAACTATACCGCTAACGGCGTCCCTGCCATAGACGGAAATACTCAGGTCAAGGTTTATGCGATACAGATGGTGGATGTGCCGGCCGGCGCATATTACTACAATGCCGGTGGGATTGGCGGCAGCGCTAATAATAACTGCGGTGCGGGCTCGGAGACGTTGGTGGATTCCGCGGCAGTTATTCCCGCTGGCGCCGCGGCCGGCTGGCCCAACGGCTACGCCGGTTTTTACATCGGGAAATACGAAATATCGCAGCAGCAGTACTGCGATTTCCTGAATAACCTCCCGTCCGGGACTGCGCCGGGCTTTTATGGCGGCGGAACCTCTGACGGCTACAGGATTGATAATACCGGCGTTTATCCGAACCAGTATACGACCATTGCGCCGAACCGCGCCTGCAACTGCTTAAGCTGGGATGACCAGATGGCGTATCTATCTTGGGCCGCCTTAAGACCGATGACCGAGATGGAGTTTGAGAAGGCGGCACGGGGGACGCAACAGGGTGGGACAAATAAACGGCTCTATCCCTGGTTTGGTGATGCCATCACTCAGACCGACACGGGCACGGTAGATGGCGTGACGTGTTATATCCAGTACGCCAATTATCAGTGGGGAAACGCCTGTGTTTTAGTCGGCTGGTATTTAAGTCAGGGCTATGCGCCGGCTAACCCTCAGTATACCGGTGCCTCGCCTTATGGGGTGGCTGATTTGGCCGGCAATGTTTGTGAACATCTGATAAACTGCCAGGCAACGGCCGTGCCGTTGAATGGCAACGGGACAAGCACGGCGCCGGCTTCGTGGCCCGCCGCGGCATCGGGCAACAAGGGCCTGCGCGGCGGCGCTTATAACAACACCGTCGCCCAGGGATACCTGAAGGTGTCAGACCGCGCCGACGCAAGCTGGACTGGCACTGGCCGCAACAGTGTCCTTGGCGGTCGTCCTGTCAGGACTAAGGACTAAATGATTACTCCTTTTAGGGCAGGAGTGAAGCATCCCACGTCGAAAAACAATAGCCCGGCTGTCAGAGTATAACAGTGACTTAAAGAGACTTTAATAAGACTTATACCCGCCTAAATTAGTCTCTTACCAGTCAAGTTTACACTGAGCCGAGCGAATGTGTACAGTCCCTGTTAGTGGCAGTTTGAACACAGTGAGTTTACTGCCACGTTATCCCGCTTTAGCGGGGTTAGTTTTTTTTCGTGCCTTCGTGGTAAGTGAGGTGACGGATTCCTAATCCAATGATAGATCCTTATTCAGGTTCTTTATCTCGTTGATAACGGCGTTATCGCAGGAAATCTTCCTACCCTCATCGCCTAAAAACCTCTTGGCGGCAACCGCGCCGTCGCCATCGACCACCGGCTCCCTGCCGAAATGCCCGGCGCCGTCCCCGTTGTCATCAAGAAGCGGGTGCTCCTTAAGCGCATCCGGGTTCCCGCCGTACCATTTTATTATGTCGCTGACCGAGGAATTATAGGCCTCCTTCAGCGATACCCGCCCGTCGTTATCGGCATCCGCTGTCAGCTTCGACAGCGCGCTCCTGAAACATCCCTCCCAATCCGCCGCGTTGCCTTCCTGTGGCATGGTTGATGTGCAAATCACCCGGCCCTTGCCGCTCAGCTTCTTGATGAACCCCCCGCTGCAGCAGGGCGTAAGCCCGATGGTGATTCGCTGGCTGGGAAGCGCGTCCAGCATCTTGGCCAGCTCCGAAGAGGTCAGGGGGGCGTCGCTCAAATCGTGGATAAAATCCCCGCCGGCCGGCCCGGCGTGCCCGACGATATAAACGAACAACTGGTCCTTTGGCTTCATTATCTTGGCCAGGTGCGCGAACACCTTGCGGAAATTCGACAGGTTGGATACGCCGTCGACATTGGGGTCTTTATCCTTGCCGTCCTCGTGCAAACAGAAAATCGCCTCGTCCGGATAGCCGTAAACGTCTTTCAGCATCGCATACATGCACTGGTTAGCCCCCCAGAACCATTTCATATGGTTGGGCTCGCCGTGCGCCGACCCGCAGCTGACCACGGCATAACGGCGTATTTTGGCCTTCTCGGCCGGCGGTATCAGCTCGCCGTCGCACTCGACATAGTCGGATTCCAATTTCGCCAGGCTCTTTTGCGCCTCCTTATGTTCCGGGTCCAATTCCAGCGTCCTGATGAAATGGGTTCTGGCCTGTTCCGGCATCTTATTCTGCAGGCACCAAAGGCCCAGCTGGTAATGGCCTTTGGCATAGCTTGATTCCAGCGCGGCCGCTTTTTCCTTGTAAAGCTCCTCGTTGCTTTTGGCCGCAATGGACATCAGGCACCAGGAAAACAGGAAAACGCTTATCAAAATAATAGTAATTCCTTTTTTATGTTGTGATATGCTCATATTTTACCTCTCTTAGTGGCAGTTCGAGCAGAGCGAGTTATCTGCCACCTTATCCCGCACTTACGGAGCCGCAGCGACGTCCCGTACTTATGCGGGATGCGGGACTGGGTCTTAGATCCCGAGCGCGATAGCCTCCCTTTAGGGGCTATTCCGTCGGGACAAGGTAAATAGCATAAGACATTATTCCCCAAAAACCGCAAGGAAAAATAAACTTAGTGCCGCTTCGACCAAAGGGAGTTATTTAGAGCCAGTAGGAACATATCGACGTACTGGGTCTTATCCCGACTATTCCGTCGGGAGCGGCACCTTATCCCCAAGCGAAGCGAGAGGGATTAGTTTTAGTGATATTAAGCGGTACGCAGATAAGCGCAGAGCTCTACGGGCTACGCAGATTAATATTTATAAGGAATCCATGAGGGCAGGAAGTACTATACTCTTGGGTTCCTGTTTTCCTTATACCTAATGGTATAATCCAATGGGGAGGAAATATGCCTGCCCGCCTTTGGAGGGTGTTTTGTCCCGCGAGGCTAGTTTAAGAAAACAGTGCCTCCTAAACAAGGAGAATAGCCCGATAGGAGGCAAGGTGTGCCCTACTTCGCCCTCCGAAGTAGCCGGAGGGCTACGAAGGACGGGTGACACCGGATAGGTGCGCATAATATAAGCTTACTGCTTCCCAATGGTGTTCGTCCCGAATTATTCTTGACAATCCATGCAATTATGGTTATCTGCCAAAAAAGGGGGTATAAAATGTTAGTATTAAGATTCATTATTAAAACAGGATTGGCCGCCGTTTTATTCTGCCTGTTATTATCAGGCAATACCAGCGAAGGGACTTGTCCCAGAGGCGGCGGGACGACTGGAAGCGCCGGGACTCCATCTGCCAGCAATGTTGGCTTGAGATTTAGTTTTAGCCCGGGATTAATGCCTTACCTGCAAACAGTAGGTTCCGGCGTCGATTCCTGGGAGGTTTGGTGGACTAATAACAGGGAAAACTACCTGAAATTCAGGAACAATCCCATAGAATGGGTTAAACGCGTTAATACAGGCGGAACCACCGTCTCCGTTACCAAATACCCGATATATGATAAACTGATTAACCTGTTGATAAAGAACCTGATGGAAGAGGATGATTCCTCTCTTGTCTCAAGCGCGGCGTTCGCGCTGGCTAAATCCGGCGATGAGCGCGCCCCCGAACTGCTTATAAAAGCTTACCAAAAACACACCCAGTACCTGATTAGAAATAACATACTCTTGGCCCTCGGCTTGACCGGCAGCCTGTCAGGCGTGGAAATCCTGAAAGAGGCCTTGCTGGACAAAAAAAATACCGAGGTAACGCGCGGTTTTGCCGCACTGGCTTTGGGTTATATCAAAGACGTTTCCGTTATGAAATTCCTGGAGGATTTCATTGTCCAGAAGAATGATATTGAGGTCATCGGCAGCACCGCCTTTGCATTAGGCAACCTGAAAGATACCGAAGCCATCTCGATATTTGTTAAATTGCTTAACCCTTCAGACGCCGCGTTAAAACTCGAGCGCCGGGCGCGGGTCTGGACCGTTCTGGGTCTGGGCAGAATCGGCAACAAAGCGGCTCTTGAGGAGCTTAAAAAACTTATCGATGACAAGGAAGTGGACATCCGGTCCAGCGTTGCCATCAGCTTGGGGCTGATTAATTCGGCCGACTCAAAAAAAGCGCTATTCGAATTGACCCAGGATAAAAGCATGATAGTGCGCGGATTTGCCGCCATATCATTGGTCCAATTAGCCCTGGCTAACCCCGATTTATTCAGCCCCAAGCCGGGGACGTCTCCCAATGCCGCCGCCGCCGAATCTCTTTGCATGGAATTAATAGCCTTATACAACAAATCGAAAGGCGGCCCGGAGCCGTCGGGCATGATTATCCTGGCCTTGGGGCTGCTGGGCGACGAGCGGGCCAAGCCGTTTCTCAGGGAAACCTTGTCGGAAAGGAAGACCCGGTCGACAATCAAGGCCGTAACCGCCCTGGCGCTTGGCATGATGAAAGATACCGCTTCAGTGAATGAATTATTAATGCTTGCCCAGAAACAACAGGACGACCTGGCGATTATTCCCCATGTTATTTTAGCGCTGGGAATGATCGGCGACCCCAAAGCCGTCAACGTCCTGACGGCAATCTGGGATAAAGCGCAAAAGGACGTATCCAGAGTTGCCTACACCAATATCGCTGTGGCATTGATGATGATAGGCAAAAACCAGGATATGGTCTTGCCCCGGCTCAAAAAGGATAGTTCCAAAGAAGCCAACGCCGCGCTCCGGCCTTTCGCTTTGCATACACTGGGATTAGTCGGCGGCCGGGATGACGCCCAGGTATTTATTGATTTGTGTGAAAATGAATCGGATGTCAGTATCCGCAATGCGATTATTTATGCCGTCGGATTCCTGATGGATAAGGAGCCCGTTCCTTTGATAAAGAGGATTATGGCAAACAATAACTATAACTTATCCACTTACGTTATGGAACACCTATTGCCCATACCTCAGTGGTAACCTGCCCGCAGGGTAGGGGTCTTATTAGAAACCTCTTGGCGAGGTACGAGCCTTATTAGGGACAATTCAAGCGAAGCGAGTTTACTGTCCCTTATCCCGCGTATTCTCGCGGGGTAGTTTCTTATCCCGCATAGCGGGGTCCCGAGCGCAGCCTCGGGGCATACCGGACAATCTACTTCAAATCCAGGATATACGCCTTCCATTCCTTCTCCAGCTGGTCTATGGGAATGCCGGCGCACTCTTCAAAGAACTTAGTGTGTCCGTCCTTGTCCTTGATAATAAAATCCCCGGCGTCGGATGTCACCTTGACTTTCTTGGCCTTGGCGCCTTTGATATACGATTGGAGTCCTTGTTTGTATTTGCCGCCGGAGGCGTTCATCAGGAAATAAACCAGGCTCCATTCTCCCGGGTAGGACAGTTCGGGCCGGTTCATATGCTGGCTCATCGATATATTTATCAGTTCCCTGGGCTTGATATGATTATTCTCGCTCAAAGCTTTCTGGATAACCGGCAGGCGGTCATTGTTGACAAAATTGACGGCCAGCTTATCGCCGTCCATCTTGCCCGACTCGAAATAAGAAGCCAGCCCTTCGTTGAGCCAGACGGGCGCCAGTCCTCCCTGGAAACTGCGCAGGAACAAAGCCATCGCCCAATGGGCGCCTTCGTGCAATAAGGTGGGGGCAAGGTCCACGTTCTTGGTCCTGCCCGGCGCTGAGCAATAGATTAACAGGTAATCTTCATAGGGCACAGTATTCTCCCGCGGGCAAAACAAACCGTCGCCCCAGGCGCCTTCGGGCATGCCGATATCCTTGCCTACTTTCTGGCACTCGTCCAGGGTCCTGGTCACCGCGATATTCAGCTTCTTCTCCGGTTCAGGTAGGTCGAATAGCTTTTGCCAGACCGGGTAGGCCGTTTCCATAAGGATGCAGATATCGTCCAGCGCATCAGCCGAAAGATTGGTCCGGACAATAAAATGGGCGGTCTCCTTTTTCCCGGCCTTGTCCCAGGGGATTTCTTCCTTATCTACGCTGGGCTTGTCAAGCGCGCCTTTGTATGGGATTAACTTATTGACGGCTTCCAGTTTCTCCCGGGCGGCTTTATGGCCGGGGTCCAGTTCCAGCACCCTTTCAAACTGTTTCCGTGCCTGGGCCAGCAAATTATTCTTAAGGCACCACAGGCCCAATTGGTAATGCTCCTTGGCATAAGCCGATTCAATCCGGGTTAATTCATCTTTATAGGTTTCCTCGTTGCTTTTTGCCGCCATCAACCCAAGCCCGCATAAGGCCAATAACAGGCCTGCGGTACAAGCGATAACTTTTTTACGGCAGACGGATAAATTCATAGAGGCCTCCTATTATTGGAAATTATTCAAAGCAAATCGGCGGACCTGATAATTACCATAGAAAAAAAACCGTGTTTGTCAAGAGAACTATCCTGCAAGCGTAGCCTTGGGATATCCTGTTTCATGTCTCCTGTCTCTTGTGTGCTAATATAAATTGACACTTCCGGATAAAATGCTTAATATAATAAACGGATTAAGCGGAGGGTGAATAAAGGGAAGCGCCTCTAATATTTTGTAACGCAATGAAGGATTTAAAATCAATCAAAGTTAAATTCCAAGGCGCCATAACAGCCGTAAAAGCAAGAATACGCCTGCTTCGGTCTTTTGACCAAGTAAGCCACGCCTATTTGGGTTATATCCTTGTTATGGATGCCGTAGTTGACGGCAAAGAGTGGAAAGATTTACGCGTAGCCGTAGGCCAGAAAGCGCAGGAAAAATACTGCTTCCGTATCGGCGACCATATCTCGGGCCAGGCTTTGCCGATAGAAAATCCGATACAGGAATGGGCAGACTTTTACAAAGTAAGCGGGCTGAATATTGTAGGTCGCGGCGAACTATACTCTGGCAGTTTAATAGCGCCTTTGCTGGTTTACAGAGAACGCGGGCACGTAAGGCTCGACCCGGACACATACGAGTTGAAATGCAAACAATGCCCGTGGGGGATTGTGATGGCTACTGAAATCACTATTGACCAATGGAATCCCCATAAGAAGACCTGGAGATATGAAACCCACTGTTATGGGCCTAAAGAATGTCCGAATTATCAGTCCGGCCCACCGAGAACGGTTCAGGGGCGTAAGCCCGGAATGGTATGGGTTGATAATGATATTGAGCGAAGGAAATAAAGCAAGATCGGTCCGGTGACACAAACCTCGGCGGGAATGCTCCAACATTGTAACTTTGAAACTCTGTAACACTAAAACTCTGCAACTGGTAAGGTGTGTGGTTGCGGTCTTTCTAACGGGGGTAAAATCACTCCGGAGATTAAAGCTACATTACCGGCTACTCCCGGCTACCTGGCCGGCATCCCGGTACTGCTTGCTATACTAATTACAGCGGAGTGCTACAGGTGCCGGAGCTGATAAATATACTTGCCGCTTGTGCTGGTTATTCCTCGGATGGCTTAAACTATTTCATCAGACCATATCTTAAAATACTCGGTACTGTGTTTCGGTCAAATAATTGAGGCCGGATAAAATATAGCGGTATGCTTGGTGATATTTATCGGTAACCCTCTGGCTATTCCAGGGGTGGCAGCTTAATCATAGTTACCCTGTATCTGTTGGCAGAAATGGGCGCTACTGTAAGGAGGTGGATGGGGGAGGATACCCTAACCCTATAGCGGGGTGGCCATACCCCCATAGGGAGATGCCCCTACTCCCCCTGCGGGATGCCCATATCCCCGCCGTGAGATGCCCTTACTCCCGCCGTGTGATGACCTTACCCCCGTATGGGGATGCCTCTAACCCCACAAGGAGATGACCCTATTCCCCCGGCGAGATGACCCTATCCTCTCACGGATATGCCCTTACCCCCATAGAGATATGCTCCTAACCCCATACAGGGATAGGGGTTAGGGGGTGCGGGGGTGTAGGCCACCCCCCACTGGGATGAGGGTATAGGGTAGGCGAGATGATGGTCACCCCCCATAGGGATGCCCGTACTCTCCCCTATGCATACCCCTACCCCCATCTGTCATATCCTGACATATTCGGGTATAGTTTTGTCTAGTTAATGACAGGATTTTATATAACTATTTATTTATAAAATGGTTATGATGAAACAGCTATGTCCAATTATTGCCAGATTTAGGAGATTTTATCTTGACTAAATGAAAAGTAATGTCTAATTATTGCCAGTGAGCCAATAACCCTTGTGGCAGTAACTGGACAGAATTATGCCACAGATTATACATGGGCCGTTGGTCCCGCCGAAGCGGGATCGGGCGGGACAAACTGCCAGAGTACGCAGATTAATTGATGAATTAATGCAATGAGTATGGAAATATTTTTACGTCTGAGCGATGAAGAGTGCCGGGGTATTTATCATTCCATCCGCTGGCCGGGCGGGGTCAGGTGTATCAAATGCGGCCAAGAACAGCGCAAGATATACCGCGAGCGCCGGGCGAATCTCTGCCGGTATTACTGCGTCCGGTGTAAACTCTGGTTTAATGATTTCACCGGCACCATTTTTGAAGGCCGTCGTCTGTCACTGCGGCAGTGGTTTCAATCGATGTACCTGGCGCTGGAATCAAAACAATCCGCGGCCGAAATCGCCAGGCAGATAAAGGTCAACCGCCACACGGCCGAAGCCGTCATTAAATTAATCGGGAGCCAGGAGCCCTGGTGCCGGCTGATTCTGGGCAAGATTACCAGGACCACCGGCAAAGGTGCGGTTTCGCTGATGCCGTTTGCCCAGGCGCAGAATACGCTGGGCGTCAGCCGCCGGACGATGTACCGCCTGATTGCCGCGGGCGCGCTTTCCGCAATCAAGGTGGGCGGCAGATGGCGCTTCCGGGCGGAGGATATCCAAAAATACATCACCTCAAAAATCAGCCGTTACGGCACCACCGCTACCGGCGAATATTTCTATTTCAGTGAGAATGTCCTGGATAAATACCGTAAAGACAAGGCCAAATACTATGTGCATGAAGAAGCATACCAGGGCCGGGTCGGTTCAAAGCAGGACTACCAGGATGTGCATACGCTCAAGTCGCTCCGGCACCAGATTAGTGGCGTCAAACCGTTTACCGAACTGCGCTACCGCAAGGTCATTGCGCCGGATGGCCAGCACGCACTGGCCGTCAGCCACAAGGACTACCAGCAACTACCGGTTGAGGAATATGTGCACTGGTCTAACTTTCTGATATATGGAAGCAAAGCCTCCCGATAGGGATAAGAAGCAGCCACAGAGGCATTGATGACCCCGATGTCGCTACGCTCATTGGGATAACATGGCAGTACGTCGTTGCACTCCTACTGCCACTAACAGGGACTGGACGAGACTCTTAAGAGACAGGTCGGGAGGCGCTGGGTTACGCCTGGCGCCCGGGGGTTCTGGAACACCAGCGCGGTGGCGCTAATAGACTACTTATCTTCCATCGTTTTCATCGGTTTATAATCTTCAGAGGAGGCATCATTGGAGATGATATTCCCATCGATATTAGTGTGTAAATTAATAAGGCAAGGGTAGCCATAATGATATTAAAAAACAAAAGATACTTTCTTGCCCAGAAATATTTCTGAAGACTCGGATAAACGACCATTGCTATGATAAATAGATACGAATGTTCAGTTAGAAACAGAGTCCAGATACTTTGAAGAGGGAGATCCATTGATTCCCAAATTTTGCGTAGGTACGGAGCACTAAAAGCGCATGTAATTATGAACGAAGCAACCCAAAGTATTTCGGTTATAATGATTAATACGATATTTGAGGCATTTCTATCTTCTTTAGTCATTGTTTTTTTTCACCACGCCGAGCTCTTTCAGCGCCGCACGGGCACGGGCCGGAATTTCATCACCAACCCATACCCACCCTAAGAGTGATTTTATGTCATCTATTGCTTTTTTCGGCACTTTATCCTTAGCCCCTAATTCTACCAGGACTATTGCGGTAAAAGCGCGGACTATACAATCATTATCATCCAAAAGTTTGACTAATTCAGGTATGGTTTGGCTGGCGCCAAGTTCACCTAATTTCCGAACAGCAAATTCACGAATACTGAAGTCATCATCCTGTAAGAATTTGGTAATGGCTGGTATAGCCTCTTTGACGCCAAGTTCCGCCAATGTCTGGGCAACCGACAAACAAATTACCGGATCATTATCCTGTAATAGTTTGGTAAGGTTTGGGATAGCTTCCTTGGCATCCAGCCTACTAAGGACTCGAATAGCTTGTATTCGTTCACATTTTTCCTGACTTGAGAGTTTCGCCAGTAGTTCTTTTATACTTTCTCGGCGTTCTTTATGGCATAAAACTCCGGAGATGCTAGCCGCGAAAACGGCCAGAATAGTTAAGTCAATACTGATGCGCAGGAATAGGTTCATTTCTTTTCCTCCGGGACTTCGACTCCGAGCACTTTCAGCGCCAAACGGGCACGGGTCGAATATTCATTGCCCCATTTTGAGAGTGTTTTTATATCCTCTATCGCCTTGGCGGTTATTTTATCCTTGGCGCCTAATTCGACCAGGACCACTGCCGCAAGGCTGCGTATAACCTTGTTATCGTCATCCAAAACTTTGGCTAATTCAGGTATAACTTCTTTGGCCCCTATTAGCGGGGCTGCCTGCGGGCTAGCGCAGAGCTGGCCCAGCGCATAAACAGCCGCGCCGCGAACCTTGGAGTCTTTGTCCCGTAATAATCCGGCAATGGCCGGGATAGACTCCTTGGCGCCGAGTTTTCCCAATGCCCAAACAGCCGACGCGCGAACCTTTGGGTCATCATTCTGTAATAATTCGTTCATCTCCGAGATTTCCTCTTTGGCATTCTGTTTTTCCTCCGCGCCTAATTCCTTCAACGCCGCCCGGGCGCGGGCCGAGGAATCGCCGCCCCACTTTAGGAGTGTTTTTATATCCGCTATTGCTTTGGCGGTTATTTTATCCTTGGCGCCTAATTCCACCAGGACCACTGCCGCAAGGCCGCGGACTTTATTGTCCGTATCGTCCAAGACCTTGGCTAATTCAGGTATGACTTCTTTGGCCCCTATTAGCGGGGCTGCCTGCGGGCTAGCGCAGAGCTGGCCTAATGCATCAACGGCAGTCCAGCGAACCGCCGGGTCCGTATCCTGTAATAATCCGGTGATGGCCGGGATGGTTTCTTTGGCGCCGAGCCGTCCCAATGCGCTAACAGCCGATGCGCGGACATCGGGGTCATTTAATAATCCGGTAATGGCCGGGATGGCCGCTTTAGCACCAAGCTGGCTTAATGTATAAATAGCCGACCGGCGAACCTCCGGGTCTGTATCCTGCAATAATCCGGTAATTGCCGGGATGGATTCTTTGGCGTCAAGTTTCCTCAATGCCCAAACAGCCGTCTCGCGGACATTTGCGGTATTATGCTCTAATAATCCGGTAATGGCCGGGATGGCTTCTTTGGCGTCAAGTCTTACCAATGCCTTGACAGCCGACCGGCTAACCTCCGGGTCATTATCCTGCCCCCGTGCGGGGGGGCTCACCTCTAATAATCTGATAATTTCCGAGATAGTTTCTTTGGCATCCATTTCAATAAGGGCGTCAAAAGCGTTTTCTTGCTCATCACGATTTTTACTTGAGATTTGCGCCAGTAATTCTTTTATTCGTTTCTGGTGCGCTTCATCTATGGGGGGCGGGGTCCCGGAATAATCGGGATTAAGTTTATCCTCCCGAATCTTTCGGGAGGGTTGCGACTCCGCAGGCGGTTTATCCTCCACACCGAGGACTTTAAGCGCCGATTTGGCCGACTTGCGAACCTCCGGGTCGTTATCCTCTAATAATTTGGTAATGTCAGGAATTGTTTCTTTGGCGCCAAGCCGCCCTAATGCACTAACAGCTATCGAGCGAACATTCCCGTCATTATCCTGCGACAGTTTGGTAATTTCCGGGATTGCCTGTTTAGCGCCGAGTCTCACCAATGCGTCAACAGCCAACCAGCGAACCCGCCGGTCATTATCCTGCAATAATCCGGTAATCTGGGGGATAGCCTGGTTGGCCTCTATTAGCGGGGCTGCCTGCGGGCTAGCGCCAAGCCGGCCCAATACTTCAATAGCCGACGAACGAACATTTTTGTAATCATGCTGTAATAATCCGGTAAGCTCCGGGATGGTTTCCCGGGCATTTAGTTTAATAAGAGTATCAGCAGCATTTTTGGTATCATCTAAGTCTTGGCTGGTGATTTGTTTGAGCGCCTGTTTTATCTGTTGCCGGCGTGCTTCCTCGGGCATTTGTTTTACAGTTGTTTCCTGTGCCGGCGAGGTGGTGGTTTGAGACGGTTTATCCTCGCTCTTACCGCAACCGCTGATTATTATTAGGATAATACCAACCAATAACCAATATCGCATAAATACTTTCTTTTGCCACGAATGCACACGAATGAACACTAACCGCGGATTAAGCGGACCAATCTACTTATCTTCCTTTACATCTGCTCCGAGGGCTTTGAGCGCCGCACGGGCACGAGCACTAAAAGAAACATCGTTTAATAGTGTTTTTATATCCTCTATTGATTTAACCGGTACTTTATCCTTGGCACCTAATTCCACCAGGATCAATGCGGTAATACTGCGAGTATCCCGGTCATAATGATCTAAAAACTTAATTAGTTCAGGTATGGCTTGGCCGGCTCCAAGTTGACCTAATGCCTTAATAGCCGACCAGCGCACATTTGGGTCATTATCATTTAATAATTTGGTAATCTCAGGAATAGTTTCTTTAGCGCCAAGGCTACCTAATGCATCAACAGCAAACCAGCGAACCCGTCCGTCATTGTCATGTAATAATCTGGAAATCTGAGGAATAGATTCTTTGGCGTCAAGTTTACTTAATGTATCAGCAGCTAAGCAGCGAATCCGTTGGTTACTATCCTGCAATAATCTGGTAATCTGGAGTACGGCCTCTTTAGCGCCAAGTTGGCCCAATACACTAACTGCCGACAAGCGGACATTGGAGTTATCATCTTGTAATGATTTGGTAATTTGAGGGATGGCTTCTTTGGCATCAAGTTGTCCCAATAGACCAACAGCCGATGATCGAACCTCTGCGTCATTATGCTGTAATAGTTTTATAACATCTGGGCTGGCCTCTTTCGCTCCAAGTTGCCCCAATGCCCGGACAGCCGACAAGCGAACCTCTGGGTTATTATCCTGTAATAGTTTGGTAAGCTCCGCTACAAACTTCTTAGTGTCAAGGTTTCTCAATGCAAAAACAGCCGACTCGCAATTTGGGTCATTTAATAATCGGATAATGTCCGGGATTGCTTCTTTAGCATCCAGTTTATAAAGAATAACAATAGCCCTTACCCGCTCATTATGGTCTTGACTTCTGAGTTGGGTCAGTGCTTGTTTTATCTTTTCCTGGCGTACTTCATCTATGGGGGGCGGGGCTGGCGGTTTATCCTCCACTCCCAGCTCTTTGAGCGCCGCACGGGCACGGACCGGATAATCTCCACTATACTTTAAGAATTGTTTTATATCTTCTAGTACTTTTGCCGGCACTTTATCCTTGGCACCTAATTCTACCAGAACTATTGCCGTCATACCACGAATATACTTATTTTCATCATCTAAAAACTTAATTATTTCAGGCATGGCTTGGCTGTCACCAAGTTGTCCCAATGTCAAAGTAGCCGACCAGCGAACAATTGGGTCATTATCCTGTAATAGCTTGGTGATTTCCGGGATTGCTTCCTTAGCGCCAAGTTTCACCAATGCATCAACAGTAGGCCAGCGAATCTCCAAGTCATCATCCTTCAATAGTTTGATAATGTTCGGAATTGCCTCCTTGGCGTCAAGTCTCGCTAATGCTTCAATAGCAAACTTGCGAACATAATGGTAATCATCCTGCAGTAATGCAGTAATTGCTGGGATGGACTCTTTAGCGTCAAACTTACCCAATGCCTCAACAGCCGGCGCGCGAACCCTTGGGTCACTATCCTGTAATAGTTTGGTAATATCTGGTATTGCCTCTTTAGCGCCGAGTTTACCCAATGCCTCAACAGCCCTCCCTCGAACATCTGAGACAGTATCCTGTAATAATTTAGTGATTTCCGGGATAGCTTCCTTGGCGCCAAGATTTCCCAATAAATGAATAGCTAATAGGCGAACCCATATGTCGCTATCCTGCAATAGTTTTACAATGTTAGGGATAGCTTCTTTAGCATTAAGTTCTCCAATGGCGATAATAGCATTTCTTCGCTCATTACTGTCTTGGCTTGAAAGTTGCTCCAATAATTCCTTTATTAGTTTCTGGCGGGCTTCATCTGTCGGTTGTTGTGTAGTTATCTCCTGCGGGGGAGGGGCAAGTGGTTTATTATCACCTTTGCCCCTATCAGCGGAACTGTCTTTGGACTTGCCGCAACCGCTGATTATAGCGAGACTGATTAATAATATGATTATTATCTGCCTCATAGGATAATATCTACAATAAGAGAGGGGGAATGTCAATTTATATTAAGCCACAGATTATACTTCTGCAGTTGGAGGAACGATTTACTGCCGAGTATCCTCGGCTGTAACTCACTACGTTCTAACAGCCGATGGACACAGATTGAAGAATGGAAATAAAGTCTCGTAAAGTCCCTGTTTAGTTTTACTGTGTTAGTTTTTTGAAGTCCTTGTCTTCCCAGAGGGCTTTGAAGTCGGCGTCCTTTTTTGCCATTTCTTTAAATTCGCCGTTCAGCTTTATGGCTTGGGACAGGTTTTTGAGCGCTTCGGCCTTGTTTTTCTTCCGGGCATAAGCGCAGGCCGTATCATACCAGATAGAAGGATTGTCCGGCTCCAGGGCTGTTGCCTTGGCGAAGTCCGCTATGGCCCCGTCTGAATCGCCCTTATTTAGCCTGGCGGTACCTCGGTTGTAGTATGCATTTGCATAGTCCGGATTAAGCCTGATGGCCTCGGTGAAATCGGCAATGGCCCGGTCCGGCTGGCCCTTTCTGCCATAGGCAACACCGCGGCTGTAGTATGCGGCTGCGTATTTCGGGTTGAGCTTGATTGCCTCGTTGTAATCGGCAATGGCCCGGTCCGGATCTTTCTTTCTTTCATAGACAGCCCCTCGGTTGTGGTATGCCTCAGCAGATTTAGGGTTAATCCTGATTACTTCAGTAAAATCTGCAATGGCCCGGTCCGATTCTCCCTTTATATCATAAGTAGCCCCTCGGTTGTTGTATGCATCAGCAGATTCAGGGTTAAGGCTGATTATCCGGCCATAGTCCGCTATCGCCCCGTCCAGGTCTCCCTTCTTTACCCTGATGTATCCGCGGACATTGTAGGCGTGGGCCAATTTGGGGTCAAGCCTGATGGCTTTATCTGCATCGGTCATAGCCAGGTCCAGTAGCTCCCGATATGCATCGGGATTCCGTTCACGCTCCGCCTTTTCCTTGTAGACAAAACCGCGGTTGGCGTATGCCTCAGCAGATTTGGGGTTAATCCTGATTACCTCAGTATAGTTAGCAATAGACTTATCTAACTCGTTTTTTAACCTATAGGCGTTGCCGAGGTCAGAGTATGCATCAGCAGATTCGGGGTTAAGCCTGGTCATTTCGGTGAAATCGGCGATGGCCCGGTCTAAGTCTCCTTTTTTGCCGTAGGCAATTCCGCGAGAGAGGTGTAAAGTAACCAATCCGGGGTTAAGACTGATGGCCTGGCTGTAATCGGCGATAGCCCGGTCCAATAACTCCCGATATGCATCGGGACTCAGTTTATCCCGAGTATTCCCGAGGGACTCCGCTTTTTTATCATAAACAATTCCCCGGTTGCAGTAGGCCTGGCTATATTTGGGGTCAATCCTGATTGTCTCGTCGTAATCCGCTATTGCCTTATCATATTCCCCTTTGGTGTTATAGATGATACCGCGGTTGTAATAGGCATTAGCCAATTTAGGGTCAACCCTGATGGCTTCAGTGTAATCGGCAATGGCCCGGTCTATATCCCCTTTTTCGGAATAGGAGTTGCCGCGGTTGCAGTATGCCCAACTGTAATCGGGCATAAGCTCTACTGCCTTGGTGAAACTGGCGATGGCATCGTCATATTTCTTTTGGCTATTCGCGATGTTTCCTTTGGCATACCAGCCGATATGGCTTCCCGGGTCGTATTTAAAAACCATTTCAAAGTCAGGTGTTGCCTCCTCGGGTTTATTCAGGATATAAGCGGTAATCATGGCGCGCTCGTAATATGAATAGGCCAGGGTCGGCGTAGTTTCTATGGCTTTGGTGAAAGCTTCTACTGCCTTATCTATTAGTTCCCGATATTCATCGAGACTCTGCGCGCCTCCGGCTTTGGCCCTATAAGCGTATCCGATAACCTGCCAGGCGTCGCCGTAGGTCGGGTCTATTTTGAGGGCTTCCCGGGCAAACTGTATCTTCTGGTCGGGCGTCGGCGCGCCGTCGGCCCGGTCCAGGACGGTCTTTGCCTGGGCTCTTAGGTCCACGGTCTTCTGCGCCTGGGCCGCGGCTTCTTTTACTTTGGCATCTTCCTGAAGCTTTTTGTCTTCCTGCGCCTTGATTATCTTCTCGCTTTTCTTGAGCAAGGATTGGGCTCCTTCGTCCTGAGGCGACAGCGCCAGCAGTTTGTTGCACCAGGTCTTTGCCTCGTCATAGTTTTTCCCCTCAAACGCCTTTTGTGCCTCAGCCCGGTATTGGGTTATCTCTTTGTCCTTGCCGGCTGATGATGTCATAAGCCCGATTGCCACCGCAATGAGGATAACCGCTGCTACGGTTATGGCCAGGCTGGCCGCTTTATTCTTCATCAGTTTCAGGTATATTTTTGTTATGCTTGAAGTCCGTTTAGCCGTAATTTGCCCGCCTTCTAAATAGCGATTAATGTCCTGGGCTAATGCGCCGGCTGTCTGGTAGCGCTTGGACTTGTCTTTGTTCAGGCATTTCAGGCAGATGGTCTCAAGGTCTTTGGGTATTATTTTTATGACAGACGAGGGCGTAGGCGGGTCTTCATTAATCACCTTGGATAAGACTTCGTATATTTCCTTGCCGGCAAAAGGTAACCGGCCGGTGATGCAGTGGTATAGCGTGGCGCCTAAGGAAAAGATGTCGGAGCGCGGGTCTATCTGGTCCTTTTTGCCCTGTGCCTGCTCGGGCGGCATATAGTCCGGCGTGCCTAAAGCCATTCCGGACATGGTCAGGGAGCGGTCCAGCCCGGTCAGCTCCTTTGCCAGCCCGAAGTCGGCGATATAGACCTTGCCGGCTTTGTCTATCAGGATATTGGCCGGTTTGATGTCGCGGTGGATTATCTTCTGGTTATGGGCGTAATGGAGCGCCGAGGCAACCTGCTGGATAATCCGGGCCATATTTTGGATGCTGGGCTTTGGTTTATCCTTAATAAGTTTATCCAGCGGTGTGCCTTCAATATAATCCATGGTGAAGTAGTGCTGTTTATTTATGACGCCTGCTTCATAGACCTGGACGATATTGGGGTGTTTTAGTTTAGCAACGGCGGAGGCCTCGCGCTGGAAACGCTCAAGCAGCTCCGGGCTGGCGGAGGTGATGATTTTCA
Source organism: Planctomycetota bacterium (assembly GCA_043808305.1). Lineage (GTDB taxonomy): Bacteria > Planctomycetota > MHYJ01 > JACQXL01 > JACQXL01 > JBBAAP01. The sequence goes on from JAZDFB010000019.1 coordinate 19,011, forward strand.
GGGCCACCCGGCGGTTCAGGGCCGGGTCCAGGGCCAGGTAGACCGCGCCCATACCCCCTTGCCCTAATTTCTTTTCTATGGTGTATTTTCCAAATTGAGTTGACATCTTAGGTTCTCTCTTTTGCACTAATGCCTGACACTTCGTGTCGGGTCCCCGCTGAAATAATGTATGTCCCGCCAAGCTGCGCTTGCGGGATTAAGTGTCACTACGTCTCTTTGTTCCTAGTGACACTAAAGGATAACGTGCCACTACGTCACTGCGTTCCAAGTGGCACTAACCCCCTTGGCCTAATTTCTTTTCGATGGTGTATTTACCGAAGGTAGTTGACATAACCTGATTATGCCACAAAGGTGCAGGGAATGCAAATAAAACTAACCACGGATGTTAGCCACGGATTACACTTGGGCTGTTGAAGCGAAGCGACTTACAGCCCAGTATACCTGGCAGTTTGAGTGTCCCCTACGGGAGGCAGTCTGAGGCTCTGAAATTACTGCCGGGTATAGTCGGCTGCAACTTCACAGGCAGTCGAACTACGCTGGCACCCTTAACCCATTACCCGGGTTTGATTTGGCCAATTCGTTCAGCTCTGATTGGATTATAGCCGGCATAACTATCCCGATTATGATATACAGGATAAACCAGAGCACGGCATTGTTGTCTTTTTTGACTTTTTGGGCGAAGCCTTCGCAATACTTGTATGCCCAATAAATGTTTGCTATCGGGACTATTATTAACCAGGCGGTGGGTATTTTAGCCCCCAAGCCGTTTATTTCATTTTTCGTTGAAACCACCCAGTAAATATAATAAATCCCAAAGGTTATTATCGAGAATATATACACTAAAAACAAGTTCCTGTGTTTTATCATTTTTGCGTCTCCTTTTCTGCTTATTAAGCTAATCTATTTCTTTTCGTAACCCGTCATTGACGGTGTTTGCATATACTTACTATTGGGAGAAAATAAATCAAGCAAAATGTTACACTTTATATGGTTTTTCTGACGGGGCCTGCTGGCGGCAATCTTGGCCCCGCTGGAATAGTTTTTGTTCCGTCAAGCTTTTGCTTGCGGGATTCCCGTCAGAATAGCTGGGATAAGGGACAATAACTCGCGGAGTTTATCCCGCCTTGGGCGAGACTCCAACCGGCGCTAATTATCTTGACTCGGCGGGAGAGCGTTGATATAATAACTAAATATGTTAGCCAAACCTTTAGCGGACCGGATGAGGCCGAGGGATTTTAATGAGTTCGTGGGCCAGTCGGACATCATCGGCGATGACCGGCCGATGCGCCGGCTTATCAAGGATGCCGGTAATTCGCTGGCGACTTTTCCGTCCCTCATTTTCTGGGGCCCGCCGGGTTCGGGCAAGACTACCCTGGCTTATCTAGTGGCGCGGGCCACCGGTTTCGAATTCATTGCCTTCAGCGCGGTTACTTCGGGCATTAAGGAAATCCGCGATGTTATGGAGCGCGCCGAATACAACCGGGCTATGCTCCAGAAGAACACCATCCTGTTCGTGGACGAGATTCACCGCTTTAACCGGGCCCAGCAGGACGCCTTCCTGCCTTTTGTGGAAAAGGGGGCGATTGTCCTTATCGGGGCGACTACGGAGAACCCGTCTTTCGAGCTTAATTCGGCCTTGCTTTCCCGGTGCCGGGTGTTTGTCCTGAAGCCGTTGGACGAGCCGGCGTTGAAGGATATTATTAACCGGGCTATTTCCGACCCGGAACGAGGTTTCGGCAAAATCAAAGTCAGCCTGGATGAGCCGGCTATGCAATATATTATTAATATCGCCAACGGCGATGCCCGCATCGGGCTGAACCTGCTGGATATGGCCATCCAGAGCGCCAAGCCCTTCGGAAATACTCAGGACAAGTCCTCTGCGGACGGAGCCCGGCATATCAGCCGCGAGGCGGTGGAGGCGGCGGCCCAGAAGAAAGCGATGCTTTACGACCAGTCGGGCGAGGAGCATTATAATATCATCTCGGCGTTCCACAAGAGCCTGCGGGGAAGCGACCCGGATGCGTCTTTATACTGGCTGGGCCGGATGCTGGAGGCGGGCGAGGACCCGTTATACGTGGCGCGGCGGATGGTCAGGTTTGCCTCGGAGGATATCGGCAATGCCGACCCTCAGGCGCTGATGGTGGCTATGGCGGCCAAGGAGGCGGTTGATTTTGTGGGCATGCCGGAGGCGGATAACGCACTGGCACAGGCGGCGGTTTACCTGGCTACGGCGCCCAAGAGCAACGCCATTTATGCGGCTTACAATAAGGTTAAGTCGGACCTCAAGAATACCATCAACGAGCCGGTGCCTCTGCACCTGAGGAATCCGGTTACGGACCTGATGGAAGAATTGGGCTACGGCAAGGAATATAAGTACCCGCACGATTTCCCTTACCATTTTGTCAGGCAGGATTACCTGCCGGCCGGGCTGAAGGGTAAGAAGTATTACCAGCCGACTGATTACGGGTTTGAGAAGGAAATCAGGAAGCGGATAGAGTTCTGGGAAAAGCTAAGGAGCCAGTCCGGGGCTGATAACTCGTGAATTGAAACTGATGTTATTGTATTAATCCCGACGGAATAGTCCCACAGGGAGGCAGTAGCTCTCGGGATAACGTGCCAGTCCATCGGCTGTTAGAATGTAATGAGTTACAGCCGAGGATACCCAGCAGTAATTCACTAACGTTCAAACTGCTGGAGTATAACTTGCGGAGTTTACCCCGCCTTTGGGCGGGGCTCAAACTACCACTAACCAAAGAACAGTGAAATAAATATGGCGCTTGATTATTCAACAGCTGAGATTTTCGGGGCCGACGGGCTGATTTCCAGCGGGTTTAAGGATTACGAAAGCCGTCCCCAGCAGATAGAGATGTATGAGGCTATCCGTAATGCCATAAAGCTGGAAAAGCACCTGATTATCGAGGCGGGCACGGGCGTGGGCAAGACATTTGCCTACCTGATTCCGGCTATCCAGTATTCCATCACCACCGGCAAGCCGGTGGTCATTTCTACCAATACCATCAACCTGCAGGAGCAGATAATGTATAAGGATATCCCGTTTTTGAGAACCGTGCTGGGCGTGCATTTCTCGGCGGCTTTGTGCAAGGGCCGGAGCAATTACCTGTGCAAGCGGCGGTTGAACAAGGCGCTCCTGAACCAGAGCCGTATTTTTGAGGGGATGGATGAGGTGGAAGAGCTGGGCCGGATAAAGAAGTGGAACATCGAAGCGACGCCGGAAAGCGACGGGAGCGTGTCGGCGCTGTCGTGGGTGCCGGCGGACGGGGTCTGGAGCAAGGTCTGCGCCGAACACGATAACTGCGCCGGGAAGAAGTGCTATCATCACCACGAGTGCTATTACCAGCGGGCCAGGGCCAGGCTGACCGCAAGCAACCTGATAATCGTTAATCACCCGGTGTTGGTGATTGATGCCGGGCTTAAGCAGGATGACGCCAATTTTCTGCCCAAGTACGAGGTGGTCATAGTGGACGAGGCGCACCGGCTGGAATCGGTGGCTCAGGACCATCTGGGTATGGAGATATCGAACGACCAGCTGACTTATCTTTTTAATACTTTATACCGTCCGGACAAGAACCGGGGGTTCCTGACATTCCTGCCGGCCAAGAACGCCAAGGCCAAGGAATGCAAGGAGTTGGTGCTGGACGCCCGCGACGCGGCGGCGTTATTCTTTGAGAATCTGCTGGAGTGGATAAAGACCAAATTGCCGGAAAACGGCCGGATTAAGAATGTGGCGGCTCTGGCCGGGATGGCCAATACGCTGACGCCGGCGTTGGGCAGGCTTTACCTGTGCCTGAAGGATTTGTCACAGCAGATGAAGGTTAAGGGCAAGTCCAAAAAGGGCCGGGACCGGGAATTCTCATACGACTACGACGAGACGGAGTTGGAGGCATTTGTCCGGCGGACCATGGGATTTGCCGGCGCGATGGAGTCGTTCTGGAAACAGGACCAGAAGGATAATGTCTACTGGATAGAATTAAGAGACCGGCGCCGGGCTATGCCCAGGATTGTGCTTAAAGGCGCGCCGCTTAAGGTCAACCGGATTATTAAGGATATTGTTTTCGATAAGGTCAAAACGGCTATTCTGACCAGCGCTACGCTGGCCTGTTATGCGCCGGTTAATCATACGGCTTCGCCGGCAGTTCAGAATAAACCGGCGGACAAGCCGAATGGAACCAAAGATTCCAACGGTCCAACGTCCGTGGCCGTGATAGACCCTTTGAAATACATTAAAGAAAACCTGGGGATGGAAAATGCCTTGGGTACAGTTCTGGGGTCGCCTTTTGACTACCAGAAACAGGTGAAGCTGTACCTGACCAAGGACACTCCGGACCCCAGAACAAAGGAATTTGAGTTTGCAATCAGCCATCAGATATTGGATTACCTGGGGCTGACCAACGGCCGGGCGTTCGTGCTTTTTACCAGTTATGATTTAATGAACCGGGTGCATGATCGGATAAATAACCGGTTGGCGCAAAAAGGCATGCCGGTGTATATCCAGGGCAAGAGTATGCCGCGCCACCAGATGCTGGAGAAGTTTAAGAAAAATGTTGGGTCGGTTATTTTCGGGGCGGATAGTTTCTGGCAGGGTGTTGACGTGCCGGGCGAAGCGCTAGAGAATATAATCATCACCAAACTGCCGTTCATGGTGCCGAGCACGCCTTTGATAGAGGCCCGGATAGAGGAAATGGAAAAGGCCGGGGTGGATTCGTTCATGAACTATTTCCTGCCCGAAGCGATATTGAAATTGCGGCAGGGGTTCGGGCGGCTTATCAGGACCAAAACGGACAAGGGCATTGTGGTAATATTAGATAGCCGGATGATGACCAAGAATTACGGAAAATTCTTCCTGGAATCACTTCCCAAATGCCAGGTTATCGTCAAAGGATAACCGGCTCCGGGCGCCTATACTTATCGAGAAAGTAATAACAGGCGTTTGCTTCACAGATGGCGCGAACAGCAAAATAAAGACAAAGCATTAATTAATTTGTTTCCTTAGTTCAATGAGGAGTGGATTGACTGTATTGAAAATATGCTGAATACTTGTCTAAAAAAAATGTCTTGGTGCAAAACTACATTAAAAATCTTTAGTCAAAGTGTTGCTCAGTTAAGAAATAATTCATTCCGTACTATCGCCGTTAATGTTACAAAAATAATTTCTTATTCTTGTATATTATTTATTGAATAACAATGTGCGGATTTTTTGTATTTCTTCTATCCTTAATAAATGTGCAACTCCCAAGAAAACGACAAGGCTTATTCCTCCGAAAATAATTAAGTTTATGATTTGTTTAAAAAGAAGCACCGAAGTGCTTTCGGAGTGCATAAAACGTAATAACATTAATAAGATTAAACTCATTACAAAGGCGCTTAGCCAGATTTTTCCAATCCCGCTTAAAATATATTTTCCATTCAAACTACCCAGTCGATTCCTTAACAGGATAAAGGCTATGGCCATAATTACTAAATACATAGTTGTGGTTGATAAGGCAATACCGGCAATCGGAGGTTTAATGAGCTGCATCAAGCATAGATTAAATAATATCTTGATTATTACAGTAATTAGTGACAAATAAAAAAGTATTTTTATATTCTTAAGGGCTAAAAAAGCACGGGTTGCCAGTATCCACACGCCGAAGAAGAATAACTGGCCTGCATAGCAGGCAAAGGTAATAGATGTAATGTGAGTGGCTGTTTCATCAAATGCCCCCCTCTGGAATAATAACTGAATAATTGGTTTTGCCATAAGGACTAAGAATACCGTCATTGGGATAAGAATAAAACCTAACATTCTTATCCCTGAGGAAAAAGAGTTACGCAGTTGTTCTGTCTTGCCTTCTACCACATCGCTTACAAAATAAGGGAAGGCCGCTGTAGCTACTGAAAAACAAAAAACTTGTGTAAGAGTATCTACTAAACGACTGGCGTAACCGTACGCCGCAATACTGCCTGTGGGTAATGCCGAAGCCATAAAACGGTCTACCACAATAGTAAAATGTCCTGCAAGGACAGCTAATAAGTAGATTAATCCTAATTGCCGCATTTTGATCAAGGCTGGATGTGACCAGTTAAATTGTGGTTTATAAAAATAACCTTGCTTTTTGAGGGCCAGGCCTACCGTAATCATCTGGATAAAAGTACCTGCTACTAATCCGATAGCCAACGCCCAGATAGCCAATGATTTATAAAGGAAAAATACGCAGGCGATAATGGTGATTGTTACCAGTATATTAGAGAAGGCCGGTATGGTAAAATGCTTCTCGGTGTTTAATACTGCGGTTGCCAGATAAATATGATTGCTTAAGAATATTAATACGCAGGTTAGCCTTAACAAGTTAATGGTTAATTGCGCTGTTTCAGGATTTAAACCGGGGAAGGTTATGGCAACGATAAAGTGAGCCAAGCTGAAAGTTAACAACATTAAAGCCGCCAAAAAAACATATATGTAAGTCGCCGTCAAGTTGAGCACCAATTGTGCTTCAGTTTTGTTGGTTTTAGATTCCATAAAAACCGGGATGAATACACCTATGATAAACGATCCGATAATCCCACTGGCAATGTAAGGGATAGTTGTGCTCGCATAAAAAGCGTCCATTTCCTGCCCTATGCCGAACCGCGCGGCAATCAGGATTTCTTTGAGCAGGGAAATAAAATATCCCAGACTGCTGGCGATAATTAAGATGATTGAAGCGCGGGCTATCTGGCGAGGCGGTGAGATAGGTTCTAATTTTTCCACAAAATGTTTAGCGCTTGTCTTGCCAATTGGAGCTGGTTTATTGGCTTCGAGGACAAGCGGAGTATTTTATTATTCTGATTCACTGTGACAATGTTCGTATCGCCTTCCATCGGTAAACAGCCGTCTGATTTCTCGCGAATTTTTGTTCCCATAATGGTATATCTTATCTGATATTCTTAATATCAAACATAAGCTATGATTTTCTTACCTATTTAAAACAATAGATAAAAAATTAAACTGAGTCAAGAAAAGAGCTGTTTTAGGGAAACTTCACTGATTTCATTGACACAATCAAGGTTTTTATTATTGTCGAGTTCTAAACTGAAAAGAAAATATTGATATCGGCACCAATATCTGCCAGATAATGTTGTCGGGCAGATTCAACGACATTCCACAGGCCGATAAACGCTATATTGCACTGAAAAGTATTTCTTGAACATAGGCGAAGTCATGGCCAAATTAAGGGGTTTGGACTGCCGGAACAAAATAGTCAATGTTGCGTACGGGGCATGTTACGGGAGCGCATACTTACAGGCGCAGTATTAAGGAAATACTGTCCTTGATAAATTAGGTTTTAATATATGCCTATGGTAAATATCCTGCATATAATTTATTCGCTGGACAAAGTGGGCGGCACCGAAAAACGCCTGATGGAGACTCTGCCTTACTTGGCTGGGCTTGGCAAATATAAAATCTGGGTTTGCTGCATTACCGGCGGGGCGTTATACAGGCAACAACATAAAAGCCAGGGCATAGATTTAATCGAGCTGAACGCCCCGGGCATTTTTGATATCTTGGCTTTATTCAGGCTGGTGAGGCTGATAGGAAAACACCGGATAAAAATCATTCACACCCATCTTTTCCGGTCCAATTTCGTCGGCCGGTTGGTCGGAGCCTTGACCGGCGTGCCGCTAACGGTTTGTTCTGAAAACAGTACCATGAAAAGATGGTTCTATTCGCTGGTTAACAGATTGTTCGCGTCCGGGACCGACGCGGTCATCGCCAATTCGATGGCCGTCAGGAATCATCTGGCCAGAAACGGGATTCCGTCTTACAAAACGACGGTTATATACAACGGCAAAAGTAGCCGGGATTATACGGCGGATTCTGCCAAGCAGGATATCCGCAAAGAGCTTAATATCCCGCCGGGCAATTATGTGATTGCCAACATCAGCAAACTACGCCCGGAAAAAAGGGTTGATGTCTTTATCAAGGCCGTTCCGGCAGTGCTAAAAGAGATTCCCAACGCTACCTTTCTGATCGTCGGTGACGGTCCGCTTGAGTCTGAGCTGAAACAGCTGGCAAATGATAAAGGTCTGTCAGGCGGCGTCATATTTACTGGAGTCAGGAACGATATTCCGGCTATCCTGAGATCGTCCGACCTGCTGGCGCTGTCGTCTTCTTATGAAGGCTGCCCCAATGTGGTGATTGAAGCCATGGCCTCCGGGGTTCCGGTGGTTGCCACGGCTGTCGGAGGCACTCCGGAAATAGTCCAAGACGGCGCCACCGGCCTGTTGGTCCCGCCGGAGAATCCGGACTTGTTGGCCGGAGCCATTATCGCCTTGCTCAAGGACAAAAACAGGGCGTCCGAATTTTCCCGGAAAGCCGTGACCATATTCAAAGAGCGTTTTACTATAGAGCAATCCGTGCGCCAGATAGAAAAACTCTATGATGATTTGATAAGCAGAAAAGGTTAATCTATGTGCGGTATCTGCGGCAGAGTGAATTTTGACGGTTCTCCGGTGTCCGAAGAACTGGTCCGCAAGATGTGCGGCCTGATTATTCATCGCGGACCGGACAGCGAAGGCGTCTATCTGTCCGAAAACGGTGCCCGGGCCGGGTTGGGCATCAGGCGCCTGGCCATTATCGACCTGCAGACCGGCGACCAGCCCATCCATAACGAGGACAAGACCGTTTGGCTGGTCTTGAACGGCGAGATATACAACTTCGACCAGCTCCAGGCCGAACTCCAGGCCAAAGGCCACCGCTTCTATACCAAGACCGACACCGAAATAATCGTCCATCTTTACGAGGAATATAATACTGACTGCCTCAAACACCTCCGGGGTATGTTCGCATTCGCGCTCTGGGATAATAAAAAACAGCAGCTGTTCTTGGCCCGGGACCGTGTCGGCAAGAAACCGCTTCTCTACGCGCACGGCCCCAAATACCTTATCTTTGGTTCCGAATTGAAATCCATCATTGCCAACCCGGAAATCAAAAAGGACATCGACGCTGTAGCGCTGGACCACTATATGACATACGGATATATCCCGGCGCCGATGAGCGTCTTCCAAGGCGTCCGGAAACTGCCGCCGGCCAGCTGGCTGGTGTGCGATGCCGCGGGCAATGTCACCACCGGCAAATACTGGCAGCTGGATTACCGCAATAAGCTGGATCTGAGCGAATCAGAATACTCGGCCCGGATTATGGAACTACTGGACGAGTCCACCCGGATAAGGATGATAAGCGACGTGCCGCTGGGCGCTTTGCTTTCGGGCGGCATCGATTCCTCAGCCGTGGTCGGCCTGATGGCCAGGCACTCCGGCAAGCCGGTCAAGACTTTTTCCATCGGTTTTGAGGAAAAGGATTTCTCCGAGCTGGTCTACGCCCGGGCCGTGGCGGAACATTTCAAGACCGAGCATCACGAGTTCATCGTCCGACCCGATGTCATCGAAATCCTGCCCAAGCTGGTCTGGCATTACAGCGAGCCTTACGCCGATTCTTCGATGCTGCCGACCTATTACGTGGCCCGCGAGGCCCGCAAGCACGTCACCGTAGCGCTTAACGGCGACGGGGGGGACGAAAACTTCGCCGGATACCCGCGTTACCTGGCGCATAAGCTGGCCTCAATGCCGTTCTGCTCGTTGGCCAGCAAGCCGCTCAGTGCTTTGCTCAATGCCGTTTCCCCCGGCTACAAGCCCCGCACCTGGGTTGGCCGGCTCAAAAGGTTAATCGAAGTCGTCGGCTTGCCAGAAGCCCAGAGGTATCTTTCCTGGTGCGTCTGCTTTGGCGATGCGGCTAAGCACGGCCTCTACTCCGATGATTTTTCCAACCGGACCAAAGGTGTTCCGGCAACGGATTACCTGATAAATTGCATCAATCAAGCCCCGGCCGATAATATCATCGACCGGGTATTATACGCCGACATCAACACCTACCTGCCCGAAGACCTGCTGGTCAAGATGGACATCGCCGCCATGGCCAACTCATTGGAAGGGCGCTCGCCGTTCCTCGACCACAAGCTCCTGGAATTCAGCGCGTCCATACCGCCCGGGCTCAAGATAAAAGGATTAAACACCAAGCACATACTCAAAAAAGCTCTCAAGGGATTCCTGCCGAACCAGATACTTTCCCGCAGAAAAATGGGTTTCGGGATTCCCATCGGGAACTGGTTTCGGACATCGCTTAAAGATTATCTCAAGGATATTATTCTGTCAGAACTGAGCATCAAGCGGGGCTACTTCCGCCGTGAAGCCGTCGAGAATCTGATTGATTCTCATGTCAGCGGCAAATACGACCACGCCGCGCGCCTCTGGGCGTTGCTGGTGCTGGAAACCTGGCACCGAGTGTTCATAGATTAGTGCCAGTAGGAACGAAGTGACGTAGAGCTACTGCCTCCCTTTAGGGACTGGCACATTATCCTTTAGTGTCACTATGAACAAAGAGAAGTAGTGACACTTAATCCCGCAAGCGTAGCTTGACGGGACATAAACTATTCCAGCGGGGCTATATCCTAATCCGCAGTTAATAAAATCTGTTGACAACAGATGAAAATAATCCCATAATCAGGCTATGCATCAAACTATTCGGTTTCGGTTCACGCTGGCGGTTATTTTGGCCGCATTGATATGCGGCGGAAATGTTGCTTGCGGATACTTCGGCCACCGGCAGGAAAAACCTATCGGTTGGACGTCGGAAAAGTATGAAGCCTCGCGGAGGCAGATGGCCAGCGATGTCCAGAAATACGAAGCCGAGTATGCCCGCAATCCCAACGACGCCGCGTTGTGCTTTAATTTAGGCGTTATCTATGACGAGTATTATGACAACCCCGCAAAAGCCGTATTTTATTATTCCAGGTATATAGAATTAGCTCCGGAAGATGCTCCTGACCGCGCCAAGGTTATCGGCTGGATAGAGAACTGCCGAAAGCGTATGCGTAACCCGGATACGCGCTGATACTATATTAACAGGGACGTGTAAGAGACTTTGACAAGACTGATAAAATAAGGATTTTTTGTTTCTTAAGAGTTTCGTCAGAGTCCCTGTGAAAACAGTTATTTGTTTTCTCTGTGCCTTTGTGGCTAAATAAATTGACATTATTCCGCCAGCATTGTAGATTGGCTGTTAGACTCCGTTCTTTGTCTGCAAAGAACGGAGGAGTTATCAGCCAACTATACTTGGCAGTAATTCGCTAACGTTCAAACTGCCAGAGTATAGATATCTATCCTATGAGGCAGTTGATAATCCTATTATTAATCGGACTGGTTATAGCATCGGGTTGCAGCAGCCCGGCCAACAAACCGTCTGTCCCGCCGGCACAGGAAATAACTGCCCAACAACCGACAGATGAAGCACGCCAGCAAAAGATAAACCAAGCGCTGGCGCAACTCAATAGCCAGGAATGGTATGAGAGAATAGAGGCGATGGAAACCCTTGTTGACCTGAAGGCCGATGATGCCGTCCCGGGCATTATCAAATTATTACAGGATGATAATCCGCGTACTTGCACGGCGGCAGTTGAGGCATTAGAGAAACTCGACGCCAAACAAGCCATCCCGGACCTTATCAAATTATTACAGGATGATAATCCGCGTACTTGCACGGCGGCAATGGAGGTATTGGTGGAACTTAGCGCCAAGCAGGCTATCCCGGACCTGGCCAAACTATTACAGGATGATAGCCCGATAATCCGCGATGCGGTTGTCTGGGCATTAAAAAACATCGACGTTAAAGAAGCAATCTCGGCCATTACCAAACTATTACAGGATAACGACATCTATGTCCGCCGATTGGCTATAAACGAATTGGGTCAACTCGGCGTCAAACAGGTTATCCCGGAGCTTACTAAATTATTACAGGATAACAACCCGTTGATTCGCCGGTCAGCCGTTGATGAATTGGAGGAACTTGGCGCTAATCAGGCCATTCCGGACATTATCAAATTATTACAGGATACAGACCCGGATGTTCGTGGGTCGGCTGTTAATGCATTGGGGCGGCTTGGCGCCAAAGAGGCCATCCCGACAATTATCAAATTATTACAGGATGATGACTCCGGCGTCCGCCAGTCAGCTGTTGCGGCATTGGGCGGATTTGGCGCCAAGGAAGCCATCCCGACAATTATCAAGTTGTTACAGGATGATGACTTAAGTGTCCGCCAGTGTGCCGTTGATGCATTGGGTCAACTCGGCGCTAAACAGGCCATCCCGGACATTACCAAATTATTGCAGGACAATCGCTCAGAGGTTTGTTGCTCGGCCATTAATGCGTTGGGGCGGCTTGGCGCCAAGGAAGCCACCCCGCAGATTATCAAATTATTACGGGATGATAACCCCAAGGTTCGTTGGTGGGCTGTCAGCGCATTGGGGCAACTTGGCGCTAACCAGGCCATACCTGAATTAATCATACTTTCAGATGATGGCAGTCCTGAAGTCCGAAATTTTACGGCAATGGTCCTGGTCGAATTAGGCGCCAAAGACAGAATAACGGCCAAAGAAATAGATGGTATAAGACAACTCTTGGGTTGGAATGACGATATTTCAACCCGTGCCCGGGCGGCGTTGAAGGAGCTCGGCATCGAACTCCCGGAGGGGAAGAAATAATATAAATCAGGTGCGCTGGTACACAAGAAGTAAATTATGAATATCCTGCGAGGCGTCTTCATATTAACGGTAATTCTTTTCCTGTGTATTTTTGCTCAAGCGGAGGATCTGCCTCATAAAGGAGTATTTACCGATTATTTCTTTGTTGACCGCTGGGGGCAAGGGATATTTGATATTTTCTATGTGGCCCCGGAATTATGCCCGAAACTGAAACAGGATGATTGGCGTCCGATAACGGTTACGGCCACGGGAATTTCTCAACCCCGAAATCCGGGCGGCGCAATGATTATGCAAATCAGCAAAGTGGATTTGCCGGAAATTCCTCTGCTTAGCATCGAACTTGCGGTTGACAAGAAATCAATTACTTATGATGGCCGTGCGGCTCTTACAGTAACTATTCTCAACCATTCCAAGGAGCCTGTTGAACTATACCAAAGGGGTTTAAGGCTTGATATCACCGTCCACAAGCGGGGCACCTTGCCGGGGAAAAAGGTGGAACAGGATGCGATATTTGATTGTTTCAATGATCCTTATTATGGTGGACCAGGACTGGAATACATGCGGGCGACAATAAACCGATCATTATTTACAGATAAAGGAAATATAATAATGAAGAATGGTGAACCTGTGCTTTGTATTCAAAAGGGAAACGAAACAAAGCAGGCTGATATTTATGATGAGGATAAAAGAACAGTTGAACCGGATAAATCCGTATCTTTTCCATATCAGATTGGGGATGGTTGGCTGGTGAATGAATATGAATTTCAGGTGTGTTTTCGTTCACAACAAAAATCCAATGTTAATCTAATTCGGTCTAAACCAATATCCTTTGACGTAAACGCACCGGTTCCAGGGAATCCCCAAGAAAATACTCCGGTAGAAAAGCAGGGTGGCGCCAAGTAGTTGTCTTTTCCGTAAAATCCGCTTAATCTGTGTACTAAATAGTGGTTACGGGACAAAAAAAGAGGGGCGATTGCTCGCCCCTCTCTTTTTTCAGGACAGGTTGTTACTTCTTTTGTTTGGAGCCCTTGGGCCAGCCCGCAGGCAGTCCCGCACTTATGCGGGGCAAGGCGATGACGCCTTCCTTCATCAGCAGGTCCGTCATATTGTGCGCGTTCTTGATGGTTTCCGTAGCCGTTTTGCGCAGTTCATCTTCCGTAATCTTTATCCGGGCTATGCCCTGCTCGATGGCCTTCATACCCACCGCCACGGCTTCCTCGGCGTAAACGCCCCATTTATCCATGGTCGGAATCAGGTAATCCTCGCTGATGCCTATCTTCTCGGCGTACTTGGCCAGCGATTCGGCCGCCGCGATACACATCTCGTCGGTGATGGTCTTGGCCCGGACGTCCAGCGCGCCGCGGAATATGCCCGGGAATCCCAGCGAATTATTGACCTGGTTGGGGAAATCGGAACGGCCCGTGGCCACGATGGCCGCGCCGGCTTCCTTGGCTTCCCAGGGCCAGATTTCCGGTATCGGGTTGGCGCAGACGAACACAATAGAGTCCTTGGCCATAAGGCTTATCCATTCCTTTTTGATGGTATCCGGCCCGGGCTTGGATAGGGCCAGCAGCACCTCGGCGCCCTTCATGGCCTCGGGGATGCCGCCGACCAGGTTTCCGCCGTTGCTCTTCAGGCACATCTCCCATTTCTCCTTGAACTTTTCCTTCAGCTCGGTCCGTCCCTTATGGAGCGTGCCCTTGCTGTCAACCATAATAATCTTCTTGGGGTCGGCTCCGGCCTTGATAATCATCCGTGAGATGGCGATATTGGCCGCGCCCGCGCCGACCATGGCGATTTTGATATTGCCCATCTTCTTGCCCTGCACTTTCAGCGCGTTGATGAGCCCGGCCACCGTCACGGCCGCGGTTCCCTGCTGGTCATCGTGCCAGACCGGGATGTTCATCTCGGCGCGCAGTCTGGCCAGGATTTCGAAGCACTTGGGCTGTGACAGGTCTTCCAGGTTGATGCCGCCGAAGGTCGGCTCCAGGTACTTGACCGTCTTGATAATCTCCTCGGGGTCCTTGGTATTCAACATGATTGGGAACGCGTCCACGCCGCCCAGATATTTGAATATGAGTGCTTTGCCCTCCATCACCGGCAGTCCGGCTTCGGGCCCGATATCGCCCAGCCCCAGCACCCGCGTGCCGTCCGAAACCACGGCCACGAAGTTGCCCTTGTTGGTGTGCTCGTAGACCTTCTCCGGATGGGCGAAGATGTCCATACACGGCTTGGCAACGCCGGGCGTGTACCAGATGCTGAAATCGTCGTTATTCCTGATGCAGGCCTTGGGCGTGATGCCGATTTTTCCTTTATAGAAAGGGTGCAGCAGCATCGCATCCTCGCCGGGCTGTTTGGCTCTGTTAAGCATGACCTGGATTTCCGCCTGGGTGGGCGCCTTGCTCTTCATATGAGCTCCTTTCTGGTGCGTAGCGGTAATAAAACATTAAAACGCTGTGAATTCTATCACTTGGATTAGGCAAGACAAGATAATTCGGAAATAATCTGAATACTGTTACTGCGATTCCACAAAGAACGTAAAGATTAGCCACAGATTATACTTGGGCTGTTGGAGCAATCCCGCTTCGGCGGGACAAACTGCCAGAGTACACAGATTTTTAAGAGGTGCGCCTCCCCGTACGGGAACAGGGACTTTAAGAGACTTTTAAGAGATTAATTAGTCTATTCAAGTCTCGTTTTAGTGCCGCTTCGAACGAAGTGAGTTAGCGGCACTTATCCCGACTATTCCGTCGGGGCAGTCACTGTAAATAAAATTAGAATTTCTTATCCCGGTGCGAAGCCTCCCTTTAGGGATACCCATTCGCGCCAAGGGATATAGCCGGGAATGTAGGAGAACATATCCATTGCGTATTGTCCGGATACGCCTGCCGAATAATTCAATTATTGCTTGGTTTGTTTTGTATAAAGTGCTATTCAATGGGGGTAGGGGGTGAGGCAAACATATCCCCCTTAAAAACTCGTCCCGACGGAATAGTCGGGATAATTCGCTGTAACGCCCCTCCGATGCGATATCGGAGTGACTAACAGCGAGTAAAAAAAGGATGGTTTTTATGGAAAAGAGAGTATTGTGGTTTATAGTGGTTTTAGCATTTGTAGTTTATGTAACAAGTTTTAATTACGGCGGTTGCGGCGGCGGCGGGGGTGGAACTGATTCTGAAAGCGGGAGTAGCACTTCAACCCTGCCCACTCAGGTGCTTTATCCTGTTTTGCCGGCTAATAACGCCACTAATGTTGGGATTAACATCCTTCTTTCTTGGTCTGCATCCGTTGGAGCAGAGTCCTATGATGTCTATTTGGGGACTACTAACCCGCCTCTCTATAAAGCTAATAGAACAAGTGGCAACTGTCCCTCCGGCGCACTCTCGTATGGCACCACTTATTACTGGCGGATAGACGCCAAAAATAGCGTCGGCGTAACCACCGGTAATGTCTGGAGTTTCACCACGCAGATGATAGTCCCTGACCAGGTGGTTCCGCTTACGCCTGCTAATTTGGACACAGGTATCGGAATTAATACGCAACTAACCTGGGATGCGGCCGGCCAGGCCGCCTCTTACGACTTGTATTTCGGCGCTACCAGTTCACCGGCGCTTGTTACTAATACTGCCATTACCAGTTATAACGTCGGGCCTCTTTCATATAATACGGTCTATTATTGGAAGGTTAACTCAAAGAATAGCGCCGGCACAACCGCTGGGAATATTTGGCATTTTACCACGCAAGTAACGTTACCGGCGCAGGTTGTCGGACCGAATCCGGCAGATAGCGCAGCCAATGTTTTAATCTCCACTCACCCATCCTGGGCATCTGCTGGCGGCGCAACAGAGTATGATATTTATTTTGGCACAACCAATCCGCCCGACTATAAAGCTTATACTGCTTCTACAAATTATAGCACTAGCGTGCTTTCTTACAGCACCACCTATTACTGGCGGATAGACTCCAAAAACTCCGGTGGAACAATAACCGGCACTGTCTGGAGCTTTACCACAGAAGCGCCGCCGCCGCCGCCGGCGCAGGCAACCACGCCTAACCCGGCTAATGGAGCAGCTAATATAACAATTAATGGCCAACTGGCCTGGGCATCGGCTATCAGCGCCACAGGTTATGACGTCTATTTCGGCACAAGCAGCCCGCCGCCGCTCTCCCAGACAAATACCAGCGCGATAACTTATAACCCCGGAATACTCGCTTTCAGCACGACTTACTTTTGGCGGATTAATTCCAAGAATACCGGCGGCACAACCACCGGGAACATCTGGAGCTTTGCCACTAAAGCGCCGACACTGCCGGCACAGGCAACCACGCCTAATCTTGCTGATGGCGCCATCAATGTTTCCATCACCCCTCAACTGGCTTGGGCATCTGCTGTTGATGCGGCAAGTTATGATATCTATTTAGGCACAAGCAACCCGCCTACATATATTACCAATACCGCAACCACGAGTTATACCCCGGGCGCGCTTGCCTTCAGCACCGGTTACTACTGGCGGATAGATTCCAGGAATACTGCCGGTGCGACTACCGGCACTGTCTGGACATTCACTACCAGAGCGCCCGCGCCGCCGGCCCAGGCAACAACGCCTAATCCGGTAAATAATGCAACGGGCGTACCAATAACTACAACATTAAACTGGGCACTGGCTGATGGCGCCACCTCTTATGATGTATATTTCGGCACAACTAATCCGCCTTCATATATTACCAATACTGCAACCACGAGTTATAACCCGGCACCTATTACCTTTACTACAACATATTACTGGCGGATAGATTCGAAAAACCTTGGCGGGACAACCACAGGCGTGGTTTGGAGTTTTACTGCGCAATCCCCTTCTTGGTCAGCCATTGCCGTAGGCTACGGCCATACTATTGCCCGAAAGCCAGACGATTCGCTCTGGGCCTGGGGAGACAACAACGGAGGCCAATTAGGTGATGGGACGATTACAAATAAAAACACCCCGACCCGCATCGGCACAGCCACCAACTGGCCAACTATTGCCGCAGCGTCATACAGTACTATTGCTCTGAAGGCCGACGGGACGCTCTGGGCCTGGGGCTATAACTACTATGGTCAATTAGGTGATGGGACAAATATTGATAAGCACACCCCGACCCACATCGGTACAGCCACCAACTGGTCAACTATTGCCACAGGATTCCATACCGTTGCCATAAAGACCGACGGGACGCTCTGGGCCTGGGGATATAATTGCTATGGTCAATTAGGTGACGGGACAACGATAAGTAGGACCACTCCGAGCTGCATCGGCACATTGGTCAACTGGTTAACTATTGCCGCAGGGAGGAGCCATACTATTGCCCGAAAAACCGACGGCTCGCTCTGGGCCTGGGGTTATAATGTTGATGGTCAATTAGGTGATGGGACATATATTGACAAATATATCCCGACCCACATCGGCACAGATACCAACTGGTCAGCCATTGACGCAGGATTGGACCATACCATTGCTCTGAAGACAGACGGCTCACTCTGGGCATGGGGATTCAATAACTACGGTCAATTAGGAAACGGGACAACTACGGGTAGGACCGTTCCGACCCGTATCGGCACAGCCACTAACTGGTTAACTATTGCCGCAGGGGAATCTCATACCATTGCCCTGAAAACCGACGGGACGCTCTGGGCCTGGGGATGGAACTCCTTTGGTCAATTAGGCGATGGAACAACTACAAGTAAGAATGTCCCCACCCAGATTGCCGGGACCAACTGGTCAGCTATTGCCGGAGGTGGTAGACATACTGTTGCACTGAAGAGCGATGGTTCGCTCTGGACTTGGGGCTGGAATGTCTATGGTCAATTAGGCGACGGAACGAACATTGATAGGCATACCCCGACGCAGGTGGGGCAATAGCAAATGGAGCTTTGGGCAAGGCGGAGTGAGCGTTGGAACACTCCAAAATTTACTAAACTCTGATGGCAGGCCCATTTCCGGGTTAATGGCAGTAGGAACAAAGTGACGTACTGCCACGTTATCCCGCTTATTGAGCCGCAGCGAAATCCAGCACTTATGCAGGATTCCAGCGGGACTTACTTCATTCCCCAATAAATCTGCTAAAAATCCGCAAGAAATAATGAACTTTTCCGCCTGTTTTACGTTTAATATAGTAGGAGGGTACACCCTGGAAGGCTTATATTATATGGCGTTAAGGGCGACTGGCGCGCAAGCCCTTTTTAATATTGGTTTTTGCTTTAGGGCTTTTCCCGTCAAATAGACGGGACTAAGTGGCACTAAAAGCATACCGCCCCCGAAAGCATTCGGGGTTAGTATGGTTAAGTGCCACTAAGAAGGATAGTGATTAGTCGTGTTGTGCTGTAGAAGATGACAATACAGGGGACCCGGAAGAGCGAAAGAACCGCTCTGCAGAAGATACCCGCACCCGACCGGAAAACAGCCCTGGCAGGGACGCTACATACCCAAAACGAAAATACTCTCACGACAAGCTCTCCAAGTTCGAAGTCTCTATCCTAAAGGGTGATTGCCGCTCCCTGGCCGACCTGCCGGCCTGCCTGACATTTGAGCAGTTCGTCAGCGCCTTCCTGGATATCCGCGACCGGCTGGAATGCCCGTCCGGCTGGCAACTGGAGCTCCTGCGCGAGTTCGCCAACCACAAAGGCGATATCGCCAAAACCGCCCAGTCCCTGGGCCGGCCCGAACAGGCGCACAAGGTCAAATGCCGGCTCCAGTATATGGCCCGCAAATACGGCACCCGCGCGCTCAAGAAATTCCTGGTAGTGGCACGGGTCTATATCGGCGCCTGCCGGAAACTGCGCTGGCAGATGGACTACCATTGCGACCGGCTGTCCGCCTGGCGCGACTTTGGGTTCAACTGCAAACTGGCCGCGCTGGAATGCCGGACCGGCACCGCCTCGGCTTTCAGGCACTATATCAGTGGGCTGAAAAGGGAGTTCGGCTTTTCTGCCTGAAACCACGGCTAAACAGTGTCCGAAAGAGAAAACAGGAATCCCGCGCCGTTATTTAGTGTATTTAGGCTTAGGGTTCCGGCGGGTTTTTGGCAAGGCAGTGGTTAACCGGCCGAAGAATCTGGAGCCTTCTTCCAGCCATCTCAACCGACTGCCGACAGGTATGGTTAAGTATTCTTTAATCTGTTCAATACTGCGGTAATAAAGCAGAAGGGGAGTCTTCATTTTATTTTAGCCCTTTTTAGCATTTTCAAATGGTAAATATCGGCGATATCCTGCGGGCGGTTGGCCTTTCGCTTGAGTTTGATTAAATCGTTTAAGGGTATCAGCGGTATGGCCAACGAACCGGATTTTATCCTCGTTCTCTGGCGGTAAGCCCTGTCAAAATCTATGTCTATTTCGGTCATCACATCTAATGTTAAGAGCGGGTCTTTCGGGTCATAGAGGCTGAAGACCAGCATATTCTTTTCCCGGCGCCATTTTCTGCGCAATACCGGATTAGCCAGGTCTTCTATCCGGACCGGTATTTTCGGGCGCAGGCCCAGCCGCTTGGCCATGGCGATAAAATGCCGGAGGTTGGGCTCTGTCAGCAGGACCAGGATATCCACGTCGTGGGTCAGCCGCTCGATGCCGTAGAGATTAACCGCCACGCCGCCGGCCACCAGGTATTTAACCTTGGCCTTATTGAGCGCGCTGAATATTTTCTCGTATAACATATATTCACCCGAACCAAAAAAAGCTCTTTTACAAGTATTCTATGAAAAATCCCTTTAGTGTCAAGCAAATGGATAGGGGCCGGCACCCCGCCTCTGGCGGGGATTTATCCACATAAAAATCATCTGTTCAATCAGTTCCACCCTCGTACGAGGGGGCTCACCTCTCCGTTTACGAAACAGCACCTCCGCGGGCTGAAAAGGGAGTTTGGCTTTGCCGGGTAAGTGTAGATATTATAAGATGCTTAAAAACTGATAGTGTGCAAAGGTTCGCAGCTCTCGCGAAAAACGAACCTTTCTCCCATAAAAACCCCTTGACACCTCTATCTTAATTTAGTACGCTCTTATACTACCAAAGCTGCTGAAGTTGAACAGTGTAGGGAACCGTCAGAGTTAAAATGACGGATTCCGAAGAGAAGATAGTTAAGACGCTGATAAACTTAACATAAATTAAGCTAATTTGATAGAACATCAATATACTAAATCTTTTAAAGTAGGAATGAATATGTATAAGCGAATGCTGATTCCCAAAATCTTCCTTTTTCTACTACTCTTTTATTCCATTGATGCAAATTTATGTTTTAGTGAAGAGAGTATTTCTGCATTTGAAAAAGCTAAGAAACTAGAAAGTGAAGATAAGAATGAAGAGGCATTTCTTGCTTATCTTACTGTTCCAAGTGCTGAATATGCTGCTGCTTCTATCGGTCGTATTGAACCAGATAAATTCATTAAGATTTTAGAAAAAAATAAACCAAATATCCCATTGTCAACCTTCGAACTAATTGAGGGAGATTTACTTCTTTCGTTAGACAAGAAAGAGGAGGCTTTAACAGCTTATCGTTTAGCTGTATCAAATGTTGGTATAGATTACTATCCAGTTGAGATTACTGAGAAAGAATATATGCATTCCGAAGCCAAGCCTTTTTTATATGGACCAGGAAGCCATAGAGATAATTGGTTTATTCGCCGTTTTATTGCATTAGAAGCTTGGGTTGATGCAGAAAAGGAATTTAAGCGGATCTGGGAGTTGCACCGAAAAAATAAACCTTTTTCTGGATTAGGATTAGAGTTTGCCATTGATTATGTCTACTTCCTTCAAAGGCAAAACAATACTGCCCAGGCCTTTAATATTTTACTTGAAGCAATGAGTTCAATTGATATGGATCACAATCCAAATTTAGGCGAAAAATTAAGTCCTATTAATAAGTTACAGCTTTATGGTTTTTCTCGTTTTTCTGGAATTTCCCGAAAGGAGTTCGTCCGTCTTGCATACGGAATTTTTAAAAACTCCGGTAAAGAAGAAGTTCTCATAAAAGCGTTAACCGATGAAATCGATTCCCGCCATAATATCGCAAGAAGAACATTAGCTATCGTACAATCACAGAAAGGAAATCAAAATGAAGCATTAAAATTAGAGCTCGATTATATAAAGAATGCCGAATTTGATCAGCTGACCACCGCATATAGAAGAGGATTAATATTCGAATCATATTCTAAGCTTGAAGAAGCAACTTCAGAATATGAAAAAGCACTTAATTTGCCTTATTCTCCTCCAAATTTGCCAGATAAGGACGAAGAAAAGATACAAGGTCAAATGATGACGCAGGCAATGCCGACTCGAGTTGATTATAAAACTGACGCTGGGAAAACTGCGTTTCATGAAGAAATTCTTAATCGTCTTAATAGAATATATGTTGCGCTAGGCCAGGTAGAGAAAAGGTTGGCAGTTTTACTGCGTCAATTTGAGATTAATCCCAAGTTATTCGAAAATCTTGGAATCTTAGATCAAGCATCAAGAAGTTATCAGGCTGCGGGCAGGGAAAATGATTTCTTAGAATGGGCAAAAAATAATATTAGCAAAGTAGAGAGTGATTTGTCAAAAGCACACCTTTATTGGATATTAGACGATTATAAGAATACTACAATACATCTGGTTTCATGCTATAAAAATAATAAAAAGCAAAGATATATACTTTCTCAGTGGAAGGAGCGGTTCCATAAAAAAGGGGAAGATAAACTAAAAATTTTAGTTACGGCGTTAGTAGACAATGATGCGGAGGATGCCGTAAGCCGGCTTGAGCGTCTTGATTTAGAAGATAAGTTTGAAGGCGAAGAAGTTATAAAAACACTTGAAATACTATTGGATGAGGAAAGCCCCTCTGCTTTTGTAACTGGTAAAGGAGTATACAATCGCACAAAGTTTAGAAATTATTATGATTTGGCTTATCGTTTAATGAGGTTATATGAAAAAAATGGAAAAATTGAAGAACTAGTTAAGCTGGGTTTACGTATTGCGAGAGCAGAAAAACCTTTTCAAAGTTGGCCTAAAGATGTGAAGGATAGGCGAAAATTTTCCTGTCCCGATGAAAATGATTTTCCAGAAGATCTTAATGGCTGTTTTTCTCTTTTGATTCAATATACAAATAATATCAATGACCAAACAGCAATAGAAAAGGCACTGGAGAACAATACCTATCTTCCAGCATTAGCTCAATTAAATAGAAAAAAGCAAAAAGATATTAGTAAGTCAGTTTTTACTAAACCGTTTGGTTGGGCAAATCTTCCAAAAAATGTCTCACTCGTTGCGTCGAATGAGAATGTTTTGGCTTTAGGTTACGATGAGAAATACATATTCACAGGGCAACCTTGGGGAGTTGGTATATATACCAAAGAAGGGAATCCTGTTACCAGAATAGCCTTAGCAACAGCGGGTTTAGTTTTAGAGTCCCAGGACAACAATTTATGGGTCGGAACTCCCATCGGACTTTATAAAATTGACAAAAATGATTGGCACGTTTCGTACCTTCGATGTGATCAAGATTTATCTGAAAGAGAGCGCAACGACAAGGAACGTTTCGATTTTAAGAATGGCATTTTGTCTTTAGCTTTAGACGGGGATATTTTGTGGGTAGGGACAAGGAGAAACATCCAGACCTATAATGTAAAGACTAAAGAATTAAGCATTTTTACTCAAGAGGAGTTGGGAGTAGATTCTCATGGAGATTGGAGCAAATTTATAATTGAAGCCCGTTATGTATGGGTAGATGGCGATTTGGGGGCTCATCGTTTTTGCAAACAGACACAACAATGGGAATCTGTAATTTATGAACAGAAACCTGTCAATCTTATAGCTTTGATAGATGGAGAACTTTGGGGACACGTTAATTTAGGAGATCCATTAAGAGATAGGCCCTGTCTTATTGATAAAGATTCTTTAAAGGTTACTCCCATATTGATAGAAGGTAATCTTACAAGAGATCAAGAGTGTATCAATGGGCCATTTTGGTATTATGGCAAAAAAGGGGATAAACTTATTTTCAGGGCTGATTATCAGCCATATGAATTTAATAGAGAAAGAATGAAGTTAAAAATTATGGGTATTGCTGAGTTGCCTGATGCTGAACCATTATCAGGATTTAAATCCGGCATCAAATGGACGCGGAATAATGGGGTATCCGTTACTTACGATGACAGCACTCATCAGCAAATGCCTCTTCCGGATTTTTATCTTGTGGCGGGGAATTGGCAAGCAGTCACTTTGGAAAATGGGAAAGGCGTCTTGGGGGCAAGGCTTACTCGCAGTCCGCGTTATCAATATCCTACTGAAGACTGGCCATCAGATGAATACGAAGACATTTCAGAATATGAAGGCGGATTATATTTTATCTCTGAGGGCAAAAATGTGCGGAGGGTATCTTCCGGATTTAATGATTCTGTGTACGGAGATTGCGTCTATTCCATTGTCTTTGATAATGATGATAATGCATGGGTCGGCACGAGCCTGGGCATTGCTTTGCTGGATAAAAACGATCAAGTGATAAATTCTTTTAGTAGAAAAGACGGCCTTATTTCGAACGCAGTAAGGTCAGGGGCATTATTCCCCGATAAGATTTATTTTTCATCAGGTTGGGGCGATAGCGGAGGCGGACTGATTATGTACGATCGTAATACCCATGTATTTACTTCTTTTGTTAAATCGGATGGCTTGCCTTCAGATAAGATTAAATCTGTAAAAAAAGAAGCGGATAAGCTTGTGTTAGAATTTTTATCCGAATATCAACGATTCGCCAATGGTAATTACATTCGCCATTCACCGGCTTCCTTTGATCCAATATCAAGAAAAGTTTTGTCAGGTGGTGAGCAGATTAATTCTTCCCAAAGCGAAAGCAGAGGATGGAATAGAAAAGAACAACGTGAGGAAATGCCTTTTCTGGGCGGTTGTGTCATTAACAAAATCATACATAATGACAAAACATATCTCTGTGGCACAAGAGGAGTAGTGATTCTCGGGGGAAAAAACTATCCCAACCTTGAGCTTACACAAGTTGACGCACGGTATGTGATGTCTAAACGCCAATCTCTGGTAAAAGAAGCAAAGGATTTGAATATAACGGTTAATAGTCCTTCTGATTTAAAAGGATATTTGAATAATCAAAATGGATTTATTCGCGCAAAAGCGCTTGCTAAGCTTTTAACGCAACAAAACCTGGAACAACTTGCCAGTAATGACGAGTATGTCGATATTTTAGCTAATTTAGTGAACGATGATAACATTTATGTGCGATATACAAATATTTACTTTTTATCTCGACTGGATAGCAAAAAAATTATTCCGGCTTTGAAACAGAGTTTAGGTGATTCTGATCCTTACATCCGGGCCATAGCAGCTCTATCATTAGCGAGACAATCAATAGTTAGTGATCTCCACTTTTTTGAAGAGATTCTTAAGCACCCAAGGAGTTATGGGAATCTGCCATTCGGAGTTGATTCTACAATTGGTGTTGTAGTAAGTAATATCGATGTATATGAAGTCTTGGCGCCGCATGCTGATAAAAATATATTTAAACTTTTAATAAAATATCCATTGCCTGCTGATAATGACGAGCCAAGACAGAAAATATTTGCGGTTTTAGGTAAGTCTTTGCAAAGCAATCCTGATTCAGCAGAAATTCTACTTAGTGCCTATGATAAAGATCATCACTCATGGGAACAACAACGATTCTCCCAGGCAGTTTTTAAATATGCTGGAACAAAATTACTTTCGATTCTTCATAAGGCGCTTTTATCCAAAGATCGTGTTGTTAGATCAAACGCCGCCCGTGCATGCGGAGCTATAGCTGATCCGTCTTCTATCGAACCTCTAATTAATGGATTGGACTTTGAAAGTGGTCTTTCTCAAGCCTCAATAGTATGGGCACTTGGTGAGTTACGCGCTGAAAAAGCAACGCTCCATTTAGCGACACTTTATGTCAAGGCGAAAAATGATGAAAAACGAAGAGCTGGTTCAGGTTTTAAAGCAGCTCAGGCAGCTGCAGCCATTGAATCACAATATGACACCATATCTAATTTTGATTCTATTTCTTCTGATTGGAACGAACTTAAAGCCTCATTAACACCTAAACCTATTAATCCTCGAGAAGATGAGGATCTACTATCTTCTGAGATTATTCTAAAAGCCCTAAGTAAGATGGGGATTAATGCAACTCAGGAATTTTACAGAAAACTTGCAGGAGAATCGGATGCAGAAGCGCGTATAGAGGCTGCAATTAATTTAAGTCGAGGAGGTAAAGTAGATACTCAGGATAATGTGCAAATTCTTAGAGGACTTTTGGCCGATTCAGATGTGTGGGTACGGATGGAAGCGGCTGTTTCTCTTTTAATTTTAGGGGAAAGAGATGCAGAGGAATATATTTCAAATTGGCTAAAAAGTGAAAGATGGGAGAAAGGTCAAATACTGAGGGCGCTTTTAAGAGTGAAGAGTTCAGAAAAATTATTATTTGCCAAAGATCTTATAAGCAAATGCGCGAAAGATGTGACTTTGGATGATTATGCTCGTCAATGCGCAGAGCAATTGGTCGAGTTGTTGAAAAATTAATCACAATCCTTTATTTTCTGTTATATATATGCAGCGATATGTCTGTTATTTATTTCCATATCCTTTTCACACATTAACTCAAAGGTTCCTATTTCATAAGAAATAGGAACTTTTTGAGTTCTTCGGCATTTCTTATACCCCAGCCACCTCTGAGCAACTAGTCGGGCTATGATGGGCGGCTCGGATAGTTCAGCCGGTCCGCCAGCCAGCCGGTTTGGCCGAGCCGGGCATCGCTTATAGTTGCTCCTGCCTGCTTAATCGGTGTTACCCCCAAAGCTCTTCGGAATGACCAGACTGCTTATTCGGACCAGCCGGGCCTGAAAGTATTCGACCCGGGAGTAGGCGGCATAGATTTCGACGCCTCCGTGCACCATCCGGGCCGGACCAGGGTGGCATTTCTGGTCCGTGACCTTGAGCAGACCATCGAGGGGCTTAAGTCGCGCGGGTTGGATGTTCCCGAGCCGTTCGATACGCATTTGGGCATGCGCGGGGTCCAGCTTGAAGACCCGGACGGCAATGTCGTGGTCATCGAAGCGCCTACCGGACGCTCGCCCGAATGGTTGAGGAATCAGGCGAAATAACCACGCCGGTAAATTCGTGTTAATCCGTGCCTATATTCCCTTGACAAAATTCACTAATAGGCTTAGAATCTGATATATTCTTTTCTGAAATAACTCCAACAAAAGGAGGACGGTATGCGCAGTAATTCCCTGTTGAAAATAGCCGCAGTTATTATATTTGTTGCCTATATCACCGCGTTTAATTACGGCGGTTGCGGAGGAGGCGGGGGCGGAGGAAGTAGTAGTGGTAGTAGCGGCACACCGGCCGCAACTGCACCTGCACAAGCAACTTCACCCATTCCGGCTAATAGCGCAACTAATGTAATAACCACGACTCAACTTTCCTGGACTTCTGTAAGTGGTGCTACCTCTTACGATGTCTTTTTCGGGATAACCTCGCCCGGAACATTTGTAGGCAATCAGGCCGGTACGAGTTATAATCCGGGTGCACTTTCTTATAGTACTCCCTATTACTGGAGGGTAGATTCTAAGAATTCTGCCGGCACGACCACTGGCACGGTCTGGAGTTTTACCACCCAATTATCTCCGCCAAATTCACCTGCCCCGCCTGATAATGCAACCGATGTAGCAAACATAGCACTATCCTGGACCGCTGTCAGTAGTGCTACATCTTATGACATCTATTTTGGCACGACCACTACCGGCTGGTCTTCTATTACAAACACAATCGGAACGAGTTATAATCCCAGCACGCTTTTAAATTTCACCACTTATTACTGGCAGATTAACTCAAAAAATACCGGTGGTACAACCATAGGAACTATTTGGAGTTTTACTACTGGTTCATGGGTCTATTCCACCCTGGATTCTGCTGGTGATGTTGGCTATTACACATCCATTGCCGTTGACTCTAATAACAAGGTGCATATCAGTTATTTTGATAACACCAATAAAGACCTAAAATATGCGACCAACGCCTCCGGCTCATGGGTTTACACTACCCTTGATTCTCTTGGTGATGTTGGCTATGAAACATCCATTGCCGTGACCGGCACTACTACAACCCAGGTGCATATCAGCTATCGTGGTCAGACCAATAACGACCTGAAATATGCGACCAACGCATCCGGCTCATGGGTTTATTCCATCCTTGATTCTACAGGCGCTGTTGGCTATGACACATCCATTATCCTTGACTCTAATAATAAGGTTCATATTAGTTATTATGAGTCGAGCAGTAGCTGGGGCGCCCTGAAATATGCGACCAATGCCTCCGGCTCTTGGGTCTACACCACCATTGATTTTTCTGCCTTCGTCGGGCAGTACACCTCCATTGCCCTTGACTCTACAAATAAGGTTCATATCAGTTATTATGATGCAACTAATCACGACCTGAAATATGCGACCAACGTATCCGGCTCATGGGTCTATTCCACTCTTGATTCTACAGGCGATGTTGTTTATAGCACCTCCATTGCCCTTGACTCTACAAATAAGGTGTATGTTAGTTATTTCGATTGTCTTAATAACGACCTGAAATACGCAACCAACGCCTCCGGCTCATGGATTTACACCACCCTTGATTCTTATGGTAATGTTGGAACTTACTCCTCCATTGCCATTGACTCTAATAATAAGGCGCATATTAGTTATTGTGATACGTCCAATGGTAACCTGAAATATGCAACAAATAAATAATAAACCTAATAAGAGGAAGAAAGGAAACAATTATGGGATGGACTATTGAATCCGCTTTAGATGATGATTTAATAAGTAATCCACGAAAATTACTATCAGGGTATCAGTTTACATTAGGCGAAATACCTGTATTGATTACAATCAGGTTATATAAGCAACTAAATGGGAAAAATGTTGAGTTTGAACAGAGCCATTTTATACACACGCCAATTCAAGGAGGGCCATATATGACAAGTATACCATGGAATGATGATGAGGCTTCTGCGCTTCATCAGGTTATTTCCGGATTTACTAGGGACTACAATGCAGCGGTAAAACAAGGGCATAAACCAGCTGAATCTTGGCTTGTTCCAAATAAGAATTTCAGATAACACCAAGGAAAATAATTCGGGAGACGCAAGACATAAGTATTGAGAGCGATAGCCTCCCGTAGGGGCAAAGGAACGGGAATTGGGTAAGATGTCCACCGGAATTGTATAATATGGATAAAAAGAGGTACTCATATGTCGAGAATAAATATAACAAAGGTATCTATTAATATACTTGTAATTTTAATATTAATAGGAACTGGTTGCGTTTCTGTTATTAAACCAGGTATGTCTAAAGAAGAATTTTTGACAAGCCAAGGGAAAGAACCAGTAAAAAAAACAAATAAAGGTGGCTATGAAATTTGGACGTATGATGAAGGAGTAATAAGATCATGGGCGTCTTTGGGGCCTTTAGGTGTTTATGTCGGAAATATAGTATTTTTCAAAGATGGAAAGTATATAACAAACCGTTCTGGGATGGATCTCGACAAAATACGAGATGAATATCTTGATAGTGTTCTTGATGAGAAAATAGTTATCGGTATGACTAAAGACGAGGTATTTTACTCATGGCCTGGACTACACAAAATTAGTGAAACAGTAGGTGGTTGGGGTGTCCACGAACAATGGATAAAAGGTTCCATAGACGACCCATACTACTATCTTTATTTCGAAAATGGTGTTTTAACAAGCTGGCAAGGGATGTAACAATTTATGGTAGTGGGGAATTCGGGGGATAGGATACTGAACTATGATGAGTAAGGCGTTCCCGGAATTGAAAAACTGATTAATAATTATGCAGACTATGTTTGAAAGAGTTGTTTCGAGTATCTCGGATATTTTTACGATAATTGCTTCTGGTCTAGCAATTCTTGTTCTTATATTAAAATGGGAAACGATAACAACTGCTTTCAAAGCGTTATTGTATTATTCCTCACAGATTACACTGCATGAATTAAAGACGAAAATTGAAAGATTAAATGATTTAAATATAGATGATCCTTCTCAGAAAGAAAAAGCAATAAATATATTTAATGAAATAGTTGGGCAGATAAGAGGAAATGAAAAACTTAAGAAGCATTGCTCGAATATTCTAAAAAGATTGTCAGCATATGCGGAAAATCCAGCAAAATTAACTGAACCCAGAAAACGAGGTCTTATCAGTGAACTAAGAGAGAAATTAAGATATTTGGATGTTGTAGATTTTGATAATCTTATAGGAGGTTAATTATGAGCAAAGCAATTCAAGCGATAAATACAATGATTTCTAATCAAGATAAAATTAGTGATGTACGTAAGGTGAATAATTCATATATCTTCTTGTATAACCAAAAATATGTATGGGAAATATGGTATTATGAGGAAGGTGATGTATATTCTGTGTCTTTCTATCCGGAAATTAAAAAGGTTATCGATGTAGTAAACGTCATTGATAATTTGACGGGGATTAATTTTATCACTTATAACTCAAAAGATTTTGGAACAAAAGAGGCATATGAAACATTTATCGAATTGTATCGAGTGGTAAAGGAAAAATTATTCGGGATAGACAAAGTATTAGATGATATTATAGGGGATGATGAGGAGGTACCTTTTTAAAGTAAGATATTATAATCGGGTACGCAAGACATAAGTATTGAGAGCGATAGCCTCCCGTAGGGACAAAGGAACGGGAATTGGGTAAGATGTCTTCGGGATTTTCGGAATTTCCAAGTTATTAATGTGGACTGTCCCCATGGAATTTGAGGAACTAATATGAATAGGACTGTATTTATTTTCGGCGCAGGCGCATCAGTAGACGCAGGGTTGCCTTCCCAAGATCAACTCTTGAAAAGATATTTTCAAGGCAAGGATGAAAATGGTTTCTCTCAAATATTGGAGTTATATTTTAAGGACTTTTTTAATGTCAATTTCGATAATTTGGACAATGCAAAAATTCCGATTTTTGAAGAAGCATTAGGGATTATAGAATTGGCCATAGAGAGAGAAGAAACGTTTGGCCCAAATTACTCGATTGACAAGCTTAAACAAATAAAGCAGGCTTTAATATTATCTATGGGAATCGCAATTGAGAAAAGCAACATACCTAAACATACTGGCTATGACACATTAGTTAATAGATTATTCCATAGAGGGCATTTTGCGTTGAATGAATATGGATTTATTAATTTTAATTACGATATTTTATTAGATAGAGCATTACTTAATCTCTTAGACAATAGAATATATATTGATTATGGAATAGCATTTGCAAATGAAGGGGCTGATTATGGAGATTTTGGCACTTGGCGCAAGCCAGACAAGAACAGAAGCGTGAAATATCTAAAACCGCATGGTTCGTTTAATTGGATGTGTTGCCCAACATGTAATTCTATATATATCAAAGGGCAGGGAAGGGAGAAAAGCAGGGTTTTTACTACAGGATATCTTCATAACATTGAACATTGTCCAAAAGACCAAACGGAATTATATTGCCCTATTGAACCACCAACTTTCTTTAAAAAATACAAGAATATGTATCTGCAAAATATATGGCACGAAATTTTCAATGTTTTAATAAATGCAGAAACTGTCGTTTTTATCGGTTGCTCCTTACAGGATTCTGATATATGGATTAAATATCTTATTAAAAAGAGTTGTTTTGGGAAAACAAAAAAGTTTGTAGTTATTAACCTAGCGGAAGAAGCACAGCTAAAAGATAAGTATGAAAGACTATTGGGTAAAGTTGACTATTACAAATTAAAATTTGGAGATTTTGCTAAAAATCATAAAAAATATTTGCCACTATTACCCAAGAGCAATCGCATCTCTTTTAATTATAATCCCAAGGCTCTTGGTAAGCATGGCTGGAAAATTGTTTCCGAAGAAATTGGAACTTTACCTTCATTTACTAGCGTCAATGATGATACCTATAGCAAAATTCTCCAAATCATTTCCACTACAAGATGGTATATGGACTATAATGTGCGTAATCCACAGAATAAGCTTAAACGAGTTGAATTTATTATTGACAAGAATCATGTACCACCGACTTCAGTTTTATATGTTTCTGTGCAAGTGAAAAAGAAATCTGGACAAGAGGAGCATGAGAAATGGTTCAATCTTTATCCCCCTGAAACACAGCCTGAGAATGTAAGCCAAGATGAAAAAAAAGTGCCGGCGATATATAATACAAAAAATGATAATTGGATTCGAATTGAAGCAAATATTTCTGAGTTAATGGAACGGACTTATTCTAAAGAGGGATGGGTATTTGATAAAATCCTAAGAATAAGAATACGTGGTTCCGTAAAAATTGCAGCTATAGAATTCAAGTAGATAAATTCTAATCGAGGGATACCATACCGAATAGTTAAGCAAAGCGTTCACGGAATTTCATTTTACCCGGCAGTAATCCCGCTGGCAAACCCGCAGGCAGTCCCGCACTTATGCGGGGAATAAGCGGGATAACGTGCCACTAACTCACTGCGTTCGAAGTGGCACTAATCTACAGGGGAATAGCCTGAATACCACAGGTACATAGCCTGAATACCACAGGTGCATAGTCCGAATATCACAGGTGCATAGTCCGAATATCACAGGCGCACAGTCCGAATACCACAGGTGCATAGCCTGAATACCACAGGGGCATAGTCCGAATACTACAGGTGCATAGTCCTTATACTATAGTGCCATATCCCGTTTGCCACAGGTGCACAGTTCGTATGCCACAGGTGCATAGTCTGTATACCACAGAAGCATAGTCCGTATGCCACAGGTGCATAGGGGGTAGATGAGGGGGGGATAGGGGGTAGTATAGGGGGGGGTAAAGTCCAGTATTTGTGAGGGATTTCGGACATCAAGGTGGACATTTCGGGCGTTTTTAGAGGGGTGCGAAATGCTCAAAATTGCCCCATTTTGACCACCTTCAGGGTTTTTTCTTGGGTGGGATTATGGGCCGGTTTAGCCATTTAATAAACCCTTCTAATCCCTCTTTTCGGTACAGATAAATCCAACGCCGAACCGTTCGGTTTGATTTCTCTAAATACCCGGCAATATTACCAAATGTTTTTTTCTGGTCTGACAGATACAGCGCCTGAAGCGGTTTGCGTTTCCGCCACTGGCGGGCGTAGGTTAATCGTTGTAACTCCTGCTTGATACTTTCTTTTTCCTCTGCCGTGAGCGTAATATAAGCGTGTGGATAAGGCATATTCTATTAAAACACTAAATCCGAAATCCGAATTTCTAAATTATGCCTGAGGCACCTGTCCTCTGGGTGTCCCCCGAATTCGCAACAAAATCCTCTTGTACCAAGCATACAGGGACAGCCAGTTAGCAGGTTTATGGTTTCCTTGAGGCGGAGTTAAACTTGACCAAGGCGGTCCAGTTTATCCGGCCATCTGTGCAGAAGTTCTTGCCAAATTCAAAGGTGAAAGTGTTAATCAGTTTTGAGTAGGCCTCTAAGAATTCCTCGTTTTTCTCTTTGGCTTTATGGCCCAGCGGCTCAATAATCTGGATGTATAAGTCGGCGTTGCCGGATATGAATTTCCAGAATTTCTGGCCACATAATTTCAAGTAATCACCTTTATCTGATTGATTATCACGGCCGTAACAACAGCCATTAACCGCGACAATCTTCTTTCTGGCAGAATTAGAGCCCAGAATACGTTTAGCTTTCTTGAAATTATCAACCATCTTTTTGATCTGCTGGCTATTGCCCCAATTTGGCCCTGATTTGATAGAAACGATGTATTTAGTATTAGTTTTATCGAATTCCAAATCAACCCCTTCAGCGGACGATTTCTTACCGTCATAAACCTTACTGCAGATAAAAATAGCCAAGCCTTCCAAAAATTCTCCGAATATGGTTTCTTCCTGAGAGGACAGATGAGCATCAAGCAGGGTTTTAACTAAATCCTGAGCGGTCAGGATATTTTTGGCTTTGAACATGTATGGATTTTTTCTGGTCAGAACCCGGCTAAGTTTTAAAGTGCTCAGATTCTGCAATCGGCGTTTATGGAATTCGCCGATGTTATTTTCTACATAGTTTTGGACTTCGTTTGTGGTGATTGACTTCATATTTTGCTTTCTTTTCGTGCAGGACAAACTCTATGGGAGTAATTTCAGACTTTACCATTTCATAATATTCCGGCAAGATTTCAATCCCGACTGAGTTTCTGCACATCCGTTTGGCTACCCTTGAGGTTGTGCCGGAGCCTAAAAATGGGTCCAAAACCCAATCATGCTCCTGTGTAAATAATTTTATAAACCATTCGGGCAGCGCCTCGGGGAAAACAGCACTATGGTTTTTGTTGTTGCATTCTGTAGCCATATGTAAAACATTTGTCGGGTAGGCATAGTCTCGGTTTATCCAATTGGAGATATTTTTACCAAAACCACTGCCGCTTTTAGAATCATCTCTTGTCTTGTCCGTCTCGCTCAATCTTTTCAATCTATTCTTTGCCCAATCACCTACCGGCACCATTACCGCTTCCTGATACATTTTGAATTTACCGGTCTTGTTGAACTGTAAAATTCTTTCCCACGAATCCCGAAATCTATTAGGCCATTTACCGGGGTAGCAATTCTTTTTATGCCAGATGAACTCCTCTGTCCATAACCAACCTTGTTTACGCATTGCCAGTATTAACTCAAGGACATAAGTATGCCTTTCACCATTCTCGGCTTTCTCTTTAATATTCAAGATAAAAGTGCCATCCGGTTTTAGAACCTTTAAGAGTTGTTCGCTAATCGGCAAAAACCATTCAACGTAGTTTTCCGGCTTGACGCCGCCATAGGTATGAATCCTTCGGTCGGCGTAAGGCGGCGAAGTAATTATCAGGTCGATAGAGTTGGTATCAAGGGTTTTTAAGGTCTCTTTACAATCACCTAAAAGAACCTGGGTGTGGATTTCTTTCATATCGTTATTTCTCTGGTTAACGCCTGGATTTCAGAGGCCTGTAATCATCGGCGGTTTTAGAGTCGCATTCAAAGCAGACAAAATCGCCTTCGGGATAATTGAGATTATTCGCTATTCGAGTGGCAATACTGTTTGAGTCCCCGACCCTATTTACAAACCAGCCGGAACCTAATTTTACGCTTCTACCGCAATGATTACAAATTTCAACACTGGCTTTAATCTTTGTCATCATATATGCGTAAATTAGCAAATTATCCAATCCTGTCAAGACAATAACCCGATGGGCATCGGGGAGTATGCTATCCCCCGAAGTACCATAATTTTTACTTACCTCCCGGGATTAAGTGAGACGTAAGCGGTTTTATCATCCCTGTGAAGTAAAATCTTTTCCTGACCAGCCAGCCAGCCAACTGCTTGTTGCACATGATACTCCTTTAGCCCGGTCTTTGCAACGAGCGCCGGTATGGGCAACTCACCACTTTCCTTTAAGATGTTATATATTTTCCCGGCGGCTGAGCCAATCTCCCACTTCACATCTACCAGTTTTTTCTT
The DNA here is from genome assembly GCA_043808305.1 of Planctomycetota bacterium. Taxonomy (GTDB): domain Bacteria; phylum Planctomycetota; class MHYJ01; order JACQXL01; family JACQXL01; genus JBBAAP01. The sequence goes on from JAZDFB010000019.1 coordinate 54,117, forward strand.
ATTTGTAGGTATGGACGTCGCAGACAATACTTCCTTTTTTACATTCTCAATCATATCTGCCATTTTCTTTTTAGTCTCGGGCCTGGAAAAATATTCTTTTGTCCGCATAGCCGCATAGGTATTCTGCCAGTCATATAAATGCTCACGGCACTTTTTACACTGGCGCAGATGATTGAATAATTCATCATCAGAAATATTCATCTGCTCGCCAAGCACATAATTCGTAATGGCTAACTCATACTTCTCGCAGGCGTCCCTGACGGGAGGCTTGCTCTGAGCCGCGTCCCGCTTAGAGGGGCACGGGTCATTCTTTGCATTATTATTAGTTTTTCTCATTATTCTCGCCTCCTTCCATCAGGTCCTTTTCCCTCATTCTTTTTGTTATAATATATACTTTTCTCATCAGGTAGTCAACAGAATATTTAGAAAACCACGGGTCTTGTTGGATTTCCTTATATGTCTTGTCCTGGCTGACCAGTCTCATCAGTTTTTGCTCCTCAAGAGATAGTTCAGACATTGCCTTGCTAAGTTTGCAATCCAGATACTCATAATCCACTATATCTGTAGGCATATTAGTCATTAAATCATCGGGCATACCGGTTGGTTCATCAGGATAGACCTGGGAAAGAAGTTTGGGTCGAGACGCAAGTTTTTCAGTTGCCTTCAGGCAGTGATGTTTAGCCACCAAATAAGCCCAGCTTCTGAATGTTCCTGTCCCCTTTAGCATAAAGTCATTGGTTTTAAGTTCCTTAAGGATAGTCAAGAGTGTCTCCTGAAGAATCTCATCTATAGAGAACAAATCTTTTATACGGCTGAAACTGAGTATAAAGCAATGCAGGATTTTCTGATAGCGTTCAAGAAGCATATCCAGCGCCTTGTTATTTCCGGCACGGAATTCTTCAAGCAGTGCTTCGTCGGAGCGTCCCGATGTCCCATCGGAGCGGATATTTTCTGGCATAAGTAATCATACATTTAGCTCATTGATAATACCCTGTCAATCAATCCGTCCGTATTTAGTAAGCTGATTAAACAGATTCAGCAGATTATCCCTGACGGGAGGCTTTGCTCTCAGTTAAATTCGTTCAATCCGCTTACAAGAAACTTCACCAGAATTCTTATTTTCCTATGTCAGATTTCACCTATTTACCGCTTTAATTATAGAGGGGAAGAGCGAAGAAGCGCCCCTCAGTCCCGCGAAATACGCGGGATCTAAGACCCAGTAAGGCCCTCCCGATGGTCATCGGGATGGCTAACCGGCTCTAAGGAGGTTGGTATATGGAAAACAGATGTAAAGAATGCGGTAAAAGGGTGCGGAGCGGCAAGAGCATCGTTGCCTTTGCCCGGACAACACTGCGGTTGTGCGCTTATTGCTATAACGCCAGGTTCCCTGAACCGAAGCAGAACAACCTGCCGCCCTGCCGGCAAGGGTCTAAACGGCTCCTGACACCTTATGACCGGCAACGGATGGCGCGCAAACAGTTTGAAGGGATTGAAGTATTTATATGGCCTAAAGAGTCCTACCGGCAATGGCTGGAGGCTATTAGGGAAGGTTAGTGACAGTTCGGATCCATGAGTTACTGCCACGTTATCCCGCTTATACCAGCGGGAATAGAGGTGATTTATGAAAAGAATAATGGATGTAGATAGACGCATATTGGTGATATGGTTCCTGGCAATAGGGTACATTATTGCGTGCCTGCAGTGCTACAACACTGCCATACCGCAACAATGCAAACCCGCCACGGTGGTTATTGATTTAACCAAAGTCCTGCCGGATAACCCATACTATGAAGAATACCTAAAGATGCTTTATCCGACGGTCCGAATAAGCACCGGTCTGGGAACAGGCTCCGGCGTTGTGATTGGCGATTATATTCTGACTGCCGCTCACGTGGTAGACAATAAGTCTACTGTTACAATAGAAACCTTTTTCCCTGAGAGCATAGCGATAGAAGCAACTGTCCTAGTCACAGATACAATAAAGGACTTGGCTTTAATCAAACCATCAAAGAAA
>JAZDFB010000020.1:0-7321 GCA_043808305.1 Planctomycetota bacterium
GCAATGGCATTCGGAGTTTGATTGGGTACGGTAGTCGGGTAGACCCCGGTAACCCATTCAGTATCTCTACCTCCACTGCTTATCCATGAGGCTAGCCCCAAAGCTATTTCGGGGAGAACCAGCTATTAGCCAGTTTGATTAGCCTTTTACTCCTACCCACAGATCACGGGATAACTTTTCAACGTTATACCCTAGCGGTCCTCCATATCGAGATTATCGATACTTCAACCTGCCCATGGGTAGATCACTGGCTTTCGGGTCTATCCCGATGAACTAATCGCGCTTTTAACACTCGGTTTCCCTACGCCTCCTCCAGATACTTTCATATCAGGATTAAGCTTGCTCATCAGGCATAACTCCCGGACTCATTATCCAAAAGGCACGCCATCACCCCGCCGAAGCGAGGCTCTGACAGTTTGTAAGCACATAGTTTCAAGTTCTATTTCACTCCCCTTCCGGGGTTCTTTTCACCGTTCGCTCGCGCTACTCGTTCACTATCGGTTATCAGGTAGTATTTAGCCTTAGCCCATGGTCGGGCCAGATTCACACCCGTTTTCCCGTGGCAGGTGATACTTGGGAAACACTCAGAAAAGAGCCTGACCCTTTCACCGACGGGACTATCACCCTCTTTGGTCTGCCGTTTCAGGACAGTTTGGTTAGGATAGGCTTTTGTAACTTTTCCTCCGGTCTGTGTACCGGAACGAATATTCCCGCGACCCCGTATACGCAACGCACACAGGCTTGACACATATACGGTTTAGGCTTTTTCCCGTTCGCTCGCCGCTACTGAGGAAATCAATGTCTTTTTCTTTTCCAGCAGGTACTGAGATGTTTCACTTCCCTGCGTTGGCCGACTGGCTTGCGCCAGAAGATTCCGCCTTACAGCGGAATGGGTTCCCCCATTCGGAAATCCCCGGATTATAGCCTGCTTGGTGGCTCCCCGAGGCTTATCGCAACCTGCTACGTCCTTCATCGCCTCCCGATACCAAGGTATCCACTATGTGCCCTTAGTAGCTTGACCACTTTTTTATCCTAAAGCCCATTGTTATTGCACTAATTACCAAATTGTCAAAGAACGATCCTTAACTGCCTTCATTACCCCCCTGTGACGGGGAATAATTCCATCGGCAAACAAGACCGCTAACATTAGCAAACAAAAAAGTCCTTGTCAAGTATTTTATTTATTTTATGGCACTTTTATTCGGACGGCTGAAATCTGTTTAGAGCCAATAGGAGTGTAACGACGCAGTAGATAGCGCCGGTTCAAATCCGATTATTATTTGTTATTCTTATACCAGCCCCGCCATTTGTCGTAGTCGGCGCCGAATTTCTCGCCGGTGGCGGTTTCCAAAGCATAGCCGATGGCATTCAGCTGCTCCGGCATAGAATAACTCACCGGTATCGGTATCTCGCCGCTAGTGCGAAGGCGCACGATAAAAACCTCCGGCAGTTCGATATCTACTGCAGGTATGATATTCTGTCCGCCCGGAGGGTTGATTAATAAGCTGGTCCGGATATTCTTTATATTAGGCGGCGGCGGGTCCAGCACCGCCATAGTCGCCCTTATTTCTATCATGGCGTGATACATCCCGGTAAGAAGCGGCAGAACAGCCGGCTTGCCGAATTGCCCCAGCATATTGGCGGCACGCACCCGGAAAAAGCCGTCTCCATCGCCGCCCAGCGCTGCCATATAATAGCCATACCAGGAAACGCTTATCTCGGAATCATATGTCTTTACCGCGGCAAATGACGCTTCGCTTACCGAATCCTTGAAATCCATTATCGATGACTTAACCAGATAAGGAACCACAGCGGTGGTTTCGGGCGGCACGATGCCGGCCGGGCTGGCCTGGAGTTCGCTTGCCGCATACAACCGGATAACCTCGGAGCTATTGTCCAGCGATTTAATCAACGGTCTGATTCTGTAAACAGCGTCGTATTTCTTTAGTTCTTCCCGCGCTGCGGCCTGTTCTTCCTCTTTCTTGCTGGCGATTTGCGGGATTATCTTATTCACTTCGATTTCCTTTATGGCAACATAGTCCTTAAAAGGAATCCATTTATCTTTGTGCTTGTAATAACCCATTTGCGGCAGAAGAACCTGCGCCGCCTGATAATCCGGGGCGCGTTCCGATATCTGAATCAGTTCTTTGACGGCGTTTTCCCGGAATGCTTTGTCTGTCCGCTGGTTAAGGCACCAGCACACGAATTCATAATGCGCCTGCGCGTTAAAGGCCTTTTGGTCTTTGTCATCTTTTTCCAGGACGCTTTTCCGCTGGCGGTATTGCTCCCAGGCGGATTGCTTTTCATCTGTTTTCTGCTCGCTATTCAGATAACACGGCAAACCGAATATCAGAGCTCCGGCTAATGCCAATAATCCAACCTTCAAAATACGATTACGCATAAAACAGCTCCTTCCTGCCATTTGGCAGTAAACCGCTAATAAACTGCCCTTTATTTAAAGCCCTATACCACTCTTAAGTATTATTGTCAAGCTTAATTTTACGATTTTAGTGATTGTAGAATAATCAAGAATAAGCTTGGGCTTTTGGATTAATTATTGGCGGCCGGAGTGGGCTGGGGCGGGGCGTTCTGGTATATTGATTTTACCTCGTCTATCATCTTGACGGATATCTTCTTGGAAACGCCGGGTATCGACATAGTCACACCGTAGAGCGCATCGGCCGCCATCATGGTCTTTTTATTGTGGGTAATGACTATAAACTGCGAGGTGCTGGAAAACTCTTTTATCAGGCCGGCAAAGCGGTCGGTGTTGTGTTCATCGAGCGGCGCGTCGGCTTCGTCCAGGATGCAGAACGGGCTGGGCTGTAATTTGAATATGGCCATCACCAGGGCCAGCGCGGTCAGGGCTTTTTCGCCGCCGGACAGCAATGATATGGATGACGGCTCTTTTCCGGGCGGTTTTGCCATTATCTCTATGCCGGCTTCAAGAATATCGTTACTGGGCGTATGTAACGGAGCGTTAGCGTCAACCGCTCCCGACGCCGGTGTTTCAGTTGCCTGGGCATCCCCATTTATAACCTGCCCCTCCGGCTTGGCTTCTTCTTCCCTGACAAGTATCAACTCGGCCTTGCCGCCGCCGAATAGCTTTCGGAATATCTGGCTGAAGTTTTCCTGTATCAGGTTGAAGGTCTGCTCGAACTTCTCGCGGCATTCGCGGTTAATCTTGCGGATAAGCTCTCTTAACGATTCCTTGGACTTTATCAGGTCCTGCTCCTGGTTGGTCATGAACAGCAGGCGCTCTTCCAGCGACTTGAGCTCGTCTATGGCCGACAGGCTGACGCCCTCGGCGGACATGGAATCCAGGCTGCGCCGGAACTCTTCTATCTGCCGGGCGACGTCTTCGGGGACAATGGCCGAGAAAGCGGCCCGGGTTTCATCCGTGGCGTTATCGTAATCGGCCTTGAGGTCGCCGGCCGTTTCTTCGCGCGCCTTTTCCACCAGGTTTTCCAGCTTCAGGGCGTATTCGCGCTCCTGCAATGCCAGCCCGTTGTAATCGGTATTCAACGACTGGATATTGCGCTGGAGCTCGTTCTCCCGCGATTTATCGGACTGGAACGCGTTCTTGAGCGCCGTCTCCTGCTCGGTCAGGTTCTGGATAACCTGCTGGACGTCCCGGCGTTCGGTTTCCTTGGCGCTGAGCGTATCCTTCTCGGCGGCAATGGACTGGCCTATGGAAACAATTTTATTACGTATCTCGGCCAGGCTGTCGGCGATGCCCTTAAGCATCTGTTCCAACTGCTGGATATCGATGTTAAGCTGTTCCACGGTTTGGGCGCAGGATTCCTTCTTTTCGGCGGCCGTGGCCCGGGCCACCTTGAGGTCGGTTATCTCAGCTTCTACAGCGTGTTTGCGGTCTTGATATGATTTAATCATTCGTCCGATATCTTCCAATTCGGCATCGGCGGCTTTTATCAGGGTCTCAATGTCCTTTATCAACTGGGCGGTGACGGTGGCTCGTTCGGCCACGGAGTTTATCTGCGATTCGGCGTCCTGCGATTCCAGCTCGACTATCTCCGATTCCTGGTTCAGTATTGAGGAACGGCCATTGAGGCCTTCTACCTCTTTGCCTTTGTTGTCCAGCGCCACATTCAGTTCGTATACGCTGATTCTCAGTTTCTGGAGCTGCGCTTCTATCTTTTCCAGTTCGGATAATTTATTGGCCTGCTGTTCCTGTAGGAGCTTGAGCGTTTCCTGGAGCTGTGGTATCTGTTCGGCCAGGTGCCGCAATTCGGTCTTGCGTGAAATCAGGCCCAGCCCCGATGCGGTTTCGCCGGCCGATGTAACGCCGTTGGGCCTGAAGACGTCGCCTTTGAGCGTCAGCGCCGAACGGCCGTTCTTGGCCAGTTCGCGCGCCACCGATACGTCCTCAACCACGCTGTAATCTCCCAGCAGGCATTTCTGCAACCGGGCGAAATCTTCCGACGACAAAGGCGACGTGCCGACCGGATTTATCATCGACAAGGCGTTAGGCAATGCCGCGGCGCCGGCCAGCTGGCTGATTAACGGGGAAATCTCGTCCAGGGCGATGATGGTTACGTTGCCCTGGTTATTATTGCGCACGTATTGCAGGACATTAAGGGCATCGGCGAAAGAATGCACCACTACGGCCTGTGAAAGCTCGTTCAAAGCCGATTCCACCGCCACCAGGTATTCGTCCCTGACATCAATCATATCGGCCACGATGCCGTAAACTATGCCCAAGACATTAGGCTCGGATTTTATCTTGGCCAGGACACTCCGCGCCCCGCCACTGATGCCTTCGTTGTGCGCTTCCAGGTCCAGGAGTATCTCCTGGCGCGACTGCGTCCGGTGCAATTCGGCGCTCTTATTGGCTATCTCATCCTGAAGCTGGGTCAGGTCGCTCTTGAAAGAGTTGAAAACCACTTCCTGCTGGCCGATTTCGGATTTGACGGAGTTTATTGATTGCAATATCTGCCCGGCCTCGACCGACAGCAGTTCCTGCTGTTTGGTGATGAATTCCTTTTCCTGGACGATGTCCTTCTTGCGCGACGCCAGATGCTCCCGCTTGCCGGTGAGAATCCTCAGCTCGTTCTGAAGGTTGAACAACTCGTTTTGGAACTGAAGCTGTTTCTGGTTATGCCCGATTATCTCAGATTTCTTGGCTTCCAGGCTCTGTCCGGCCTGGACTATTTCGGCGTCTATCTGGGTAAAAGCGTTCTGCTTCTCGCTGATATTGTTGTTTATGGTCTCCAGCTCATTCCGGGTTATTTCCAACTGCTGCGTCATCTCGGCCAGCTTATTGCGGCCGGCTGCGGCCTTTTCAGTATTAGCGGCCAATGATTGCTTGGTCTGTTCTTCCTCGACAACCAGTTCCTGGCTCCGATGCGTAAACGATTCTATCTTATTGCTGGCCGTGGCGATTTCGGCGCCCAGCGAGACCAGCTTGTCCTGGTTGGCATTCAGCTCGTTATCAAGGTTTATAAGCTCCTTATCAAGCCGGATTATCTCGGATTCCAGCCCGGCCAGCTGACCGGTTATTTCCTGGCGCTGGGCGTCCAGGGCGGCCATCTTCCCGGTAATCTCGGCACGGCCGGCCTGCCACTGGTGATACTGGCGCAGGTTCAGCAGGTTCTTCTTCTCCCGGTATTGCGACTGGATGGATTTATATTTCTCGGCCCGGGTAGCCGCCAGCTTGATGCTCCTAATCTGGCGTTTTATCTCGCGTAGCACATCGGCCAGCCGGATTAAATCCTGCCCTACTTTTTCCAGGTTGGATTCGGTCTCCTTGCGCTTGGCCTTGTATTTGCTTATGCCCGCGGCTTCCTCGAACAGAAACCGCCGCTCCCTGGGATTGGACCGCAGGACAAAGTCAACCTTGCCCTGCTCGATGATAGAATACGATTCCATGCCCACCCCGGTATTCATAAACAGCTCGCGGATATCCCTGAGCCGGCAGGCCTGGTTGTTAAGGATGTATTCGCTTTCGCCGGATCGGTAAAGCCGGCGGCAGACGGTGACCTCGTCGTAATCTATGGGCAGGTCGCGGGTATTGTTAGCAAAGGTCAGCGCCACTTCGGCGAAGTCGGCAGACTTCATTCCGGCCGAGCCGTTGAAAATCACGTCGAGCATTTCCTCGGCCCGGAGCGACTTGGTGCTCCGGTCGCCCAGCACCCATTTAAAGGCATCGACCACATTGCTCTTGCCGCAGCCGTTGGGCCCGATAATAGCCGTGACGCCGTCTTCAAAAGCAAACTGGGTGGGATTGCCGAATGATTTGAATCCTTGCAGGTGCAGTTTGGAAAGCTTCATTATTCGTAAGCTGATTTAACAGATTAAACCGATTATTTATCCAAATTTGGATATAGATATTATCGGCACAAATAAACATAACCTGAAGTTTTTACAATGTTTTTATACCCCGAATAATTCATTGACCGTTAGGCTCGCAGGCCAGATGGAATCTGACCGAGAGCCTTACGGCGGGGTATCCCGCTACGATAGACTGTTAATGCCGTAAGGCAGCGGGATACAAACAGGTAAACCGCGTGAATGCTCAATTATATACACTTAGATCCCGCTTATTGAGCCACAGCGAAATCCCGCACTTATGCGGGATTCCAGCGGGACAACCGCCTATTCTATAAGGAACCCATGAGACCAGGAAAACAATTCCTGTTTGATATTTAACAGGGACTTTAATAGACTTGAATGAGACTTGTAAAAGGCTTTACTTAATATTGTCTCTTAAGAGTCTCGTCCAGTCCCTGTTAGTGGCAGTAGGAGTATACGACGTACTGCCATGTTATCCCGATGATCCTAGCGACATCGGGGTTAAAAAGGCCTCTGTGTTCTCTGTGGCTCTGTGGCTAACATTAGTGTTTATCCGTGTCTATTTGTGTTCCATCGGCTGTTTGAGTGTAACGAATTACAGCCGAGGATACTCGGCAGATAAGTCGCTTTGTTCCAACTGCCGAAGTATAATTCGTGGTTACGGCCTAATCTGCAAAATTACTGGCTGAAATGTATCAAACTATATCAAAATAGGAAGAGTCCGGCAATACCCCACTACCATAGGGGAGTATACCCCCCTATGCCAGGGAGTATATACCCTTATGCCGGAGAGTATACCCCCTTATGCCAGGGAGCATACCCCCTTATGCCAGAGAGCATACCCCCCTATGCCGGAGAGTATACCCCCCTATGCCGGAGAGTATACCCCCTTATGCCAGAGAGTATACCCCCATATGCCACGGAGTATACCCCCTTAGGCCGGAGAGCATACCCCCTTATGCCAGAGAGTATACCCCCCTATGCCGGAGAGCATACCCCCCTATGCCAC
>JAZDFB010000021.1:0-7902 GCA_043808305.1 Planctomycetota bacterium
AGACGTTTGCCTTAAATTTAGGCCTCCCAAAAAAACGTTCATACGGTAGGCGCGGGGGTTTTTTTATTATGCAACAGGTCGTTATCATAGGTGCGGGGAAAGTCGGGCAGACATTAGGGTTTTTGCTCAACCGCTCAAGCCGTTACCGCATAGCAGCCGTATGCTGCCGCAATCAAAAGCACAGCCGTGATGCGGTTAAGTTTGTTGGTAGAGGCGCTAAGTCTTTTAGTAATCCGGTCAAAGCCGTTGCTCGGGGCGATATCATTTTAATAACCACACCTGATAATGCTATTAAAAAAATCTGCAACCTCCTATCCGAAAAAGCTAATCTCAATGGCAAAATCATAATTCACTGTTCCGGGAATTTTAGCAGCGCCGTGCTTAAAAACGCGCGTTTAAAAGGCGCTTACGTCGGTGCAATGCACCCGCTCCAAACTTTCGCCGCCCCATCCGAATTAATTCGCATTTTTCCAGGTACCTATTGTACATACGAAGGTACTTCTCAGATAATGGCACTCATTAAAGACATTATTAAATCTATCAGAGGCGTGCCGGTGCCGATAGGTCCGGACATGAAACCGTTATACCATGCGGCCGGAGTAGTGCTGTCTAATTATTTGGTAACTCTTATGGATATAGGCCGCAGATTCCTGATTTGCAGCGGTTTTAACCCGTCCGAGGCGGCCAAAGCGCTTTTACCGCTGGCGCAGGGCACTCTTGCTAATATTGCCAAACTTGGGACCATCGGCGCATTGACCGGGCCAATAGCCCGGGCTGATGCCGGCATTATAACCGATCATATTAAAGCTATCCGCTGCTTTTTGCCGGCATACGTCAGGTTATACAAAGAACTGGGGCGGCATACCATACGCCTGGCGCTTGAAAAAAAGTCTATCTCTGCAGAACAGGCCCGCCGGATGCAAAAATTATTTGATTAATAGACAAAATATCCTATCATATAATTACATATGAATATCATCCTGATCGGATTCAGGGGCGTGGGTAAGACCAGCGCGGGCAAACTCTTGGCCGAACAGTTGGGTATGGAGTTTATTGACGCCGATGATATTATAGAATCCCGGGTTGACTGTTCGATTAGCGACTTTTTTCTCACCAAAACAGATTCCGCATTCCGACTGATAGAGTCCGACGTGATTAATGAGATTTCCAAGCTTGACGCCAAAATAATTGCCACGGGCGGAGGCGCTATAATGAAATATAAAAACATCCGCAACCTTAAACGGCACGGGCTGGTAATACTGTTGGAAGCGGACCTGGAAACTATATATAACCGCATACAGATGGATGATATGGTGCTCAAACGCCGGCCCAAGCTGGTCGGACATGCGCTTCATAACGAGCTCAAAACATTGATTGATATCCGCTCTCATTATTATCACAGCGCAGCCGATATGGTGGTCGATACCTGCGGCAAGTCCATAAGGGTAGTGGTGGACGAAATTATATACCTTCTTAAACAAAACAGGCATCTGGACGAATGAGTATTAATTTATTAGGTGAACACCTTCCCCTGGCAAGCCTGTACCGGAAATTAAGAAAAAAGGCCGTTATTCCGCGCAAGCAGTTTCTGGTCCTGGATCGGGAAAATGAGTTCGAAGGCATTACCGAACGGTTTGTCCAGTATCTCTGGGCCGAACAAGAACCGCGTAACATAAAATATAAAACTCTCGACGGCAAGATCATTGAAGTTATTTCGCCGGGATTCTGGAATGCCCGTAAAGGTCCGGACTTTACCGTGGCCAGGGTCCGCATCGGCGGCAAAACTTATTCCGGCGACGTGGAAATTCATCTCTATGCCTCGGATTGGTACGGACACAAGCACCACCTTGACAAAGCGTACGATAACACTATCCTGCACGTTGCATTTTGGCAGGATGCCGCAGGCTCATCCGTAAAAAACTCATCGGGTAAAATCATACCGCAGTTGGTGCTATCGCCTTTCCTGAGCGCCCGGATGGAAGAGATGGAAAAACTGCTTGAATTCATCCCCGAAACCATGGATAACTATCGCTCCGCAGGCGCAGGTCTTTGTTACGAGCGGATTAAAGGCGGCGGCAGTCTGGCGCAGGAACTTCTGGAAATGGCCGGCCAGGCCAGGCTCCTGGCAAAAATACGTTCATTGGGCCCGGGTGGAACAGATTTGGATAATGTTCTTTATCGCGGAATGATGCGGGCTATGGGTTACAGAAATAACCAGGAGCCGTTTTCGGCTCTGGCTCGGGCTGTCGGTATTAAAGTCATAAAGCGTTGCATCGGCTCTTACCGTCCTGATGAATACCCGTTGGTTATCCAAGCGGCACTTCTTAAGTCAGCCGGATTGGTAAAAAATATCCGTTCGCTCACCGCCGATGCCGAAACGACCGCATACTTAGATATACTGGATAGCATAATTGCTAATTTGCCGGAATTGCCTGTTGCGGAAAACCTCAAATGGGATTTTGGCGGCACCAGGCCGGCCAACTATCCGCACCGCCGTATCGCAGGCATAAGCCATATCCTGGCCGGCCAGCTCGGTTTTGGGTCGTCTCTGTCCGATTCCATCATCGGCTTATTCCGCGCCCGGGCGCCGGTATCCGCAAAGATTGACAGCTTGCGCGGCATATTCAGCGTTGGTCCCCAAGGATACTGGTCGTACCGGAGCAGTTTCAGCTCAAGGCCTTTTACGCGCCCGTTGGCCCTGGTCGGCGCTGACCGGGCCGATGAAATCATAGTCAATATCATTATTCCCTTTATGCTTTTATATTCCCGCAGGAATAAGGATGATAATCTGGCCCGGTCGGTAACCGAGTTTTACTGCGCCTTCCCGCCTTTGGCGGATAACTATATCATCGAATTTATGCGTTATCGGATGTTTAAAGAAGATACCGTCCGTTACCAAGGTGTTGTCGATACCGCCCTCAGGCAACAAGGGTTGTTACAGGTTTTCAATGATTTTTGCAGAAAAGGCTCAGAAGAATGTGATTCTTGCGGGTTTAATCAGGCTTTAGCGAATGTTGGGATTAGCGTGTAATCGTTCAATTGACGCCAGTATCTCGCGGCTTTCCCGGTATGGGATATCTATGAGCGGCGCTACCAGCGACGCGTCACGGCAGTAATCCAGCGACTTGATTAATTTACTCTCGTCCTGGTCCATCTGTCCCCAGTAACGGTATATCCGGACCATGCCCAGGATGCGCTCGTAATTATTGGGTTCGATGTCGTAGGCATCCTGGATGCAGGCCGCGCTGCACAGGAAGTAGTCGTGCTCGGTGAACCTTAAAAAATCCTGGAAATCTCGTTTGAGGAGTTCCTTCATAGCCGGTAATCCGGCGGTAAGTTTATTCCTTTCGTCTTTTCTTTTATAAGTAGAATTTTCCGGTACCAGCTGCTTCAACTTGGACATTTCCAGGAAGTTTCGTCCCGCGCCGTTGAGGTAAGCCTTTTCGTCCGGAGCCAGGCGCAGGGCATGGATGTAAAAAGGCACGCTTATCAGCCGGGTCTCAAAAGCTTTCTTGACAATGTCCTCACGGCTTATTCCGGGCGGCGGGTTGCGGAGCAGTCCTTCCGCACCGCCGTCATAACTGAAACAGAACTTATAATAACCATCCGCGGCTATGGGGTTGTAATTGCTCTTGATAATCACCGCCAAAGCGACGGCCAATATCAACAGGTATAGCAGGCTGTTGCTGGCTTTCATCAGGGCATCGCCGGATTTGACTGCAGACTTAACGGCAAACGCGCCCAGGATTAAACCGATTCCCAGCCAGACGTAAGTCCCCTGGATGAACGCATTAGTATCGGTATTCTCGTTGGGCCAATAATATTGGACCAGGATTATTTCCAGCATTAAGGTAAATCCCACATACGCCCAGAAGATGTAATAAGACCAGTCAAATACCGGTGTATTCGATTCCGGCAGTTGTTCTTTCGGAATAGCCGGCAGGTTGCCTACTTTTATCCGGGTCAAAACAAACAATGCCGCCGCATATATCCAGAAATGCGTATTGGTCGAAACAATCGGGATGCCGAAAATAGTTTCTGTCACATGTCCGATAATCGCGGCCACCAGTCCGATTAACAGCAAATCTGTCCACCGTTGTTCGCCCCTATTATCGGGACTGCCTGCGGGCTTGCCGTTGCCGGGCGGCGCCCGCTTCAGGGCGCGCAGGCTGAGGAAGATGATGCTGGAAATCAGGAACAGGTATGAAATCAGCCCGATTATTCCCTGGGTCACCCAGCAATCCAGTATCACATTATGCGACCGGTCCGCGTGCACCGATGAACCCTCGGCTCTGGATAACTCCATCGAATGATAGCGGTAATACACCGTAGCCAGCGATTCCGGCCCGTGGCCGACTATGAACCTGAATGGCGACTCGGTAATCAACTGCATCACGCCCTTCCACAAAATCATCCTGACCCGGCCGGTGCCGCTCTTGTGCTCCATAATAAAGCCCAGTCGCCCGAAATAGGGGATATGGCGCATCTTGCCGAAGCTCTTTTCCCAGACCGGCTGGATGGATTTGCCGGCCGGAATCTTATCCCACGATGCGATATGGGTTATGTTAAAGATGGACAGGAATATCACCCCGCCCGCCGCCGTAATCAGGATAGTGTTGAACAGCCAGCGGATTTTCTCCTTCCACGCGAATATGAACACAAAAGCCACGGTGCCGCTGATTAAGCCCAGCATCGGGCCGCGGCTCTGGGACAAAAATGTCGCCAGGAACAGCGACAAGTAAAGGACGGTATAAAAACTTATGGCCAGAGAGTCGAACTTGTATATAGCCTTGGCCAGCCGGGCCAGGGCCAGCGGCGAAACCATAATAAGGTAAGCCGCCAGGAAAATCGGGTTGCCCATAGTCGCCGATATGCGCGTGGTCGGGTCCATCTGCTGCCAGGGCACCGGGTCCCAGCCCATCTTCTGGATTAGTCCGTAAGCCGTTATCGGAACAGACGTCAGGATCACCGCCGTGAATATTCGCTCCACCTGCCGGCGGGTCTTGATATGCGCCGCGGCCAGGAAGAAGATGATAATGTAAGCCGAAAAGGTATAAAGCCCCTGCAACCGGTCATAACTGCCCCAGACGCTGGCGTAAGGCGTGGCTGAGGTAATGCAGGACAGGGTATAAGAAGAAACAAATACCAGCGCCGGGAAAAACAGCGACAACCGCCAGTCGGATTTTGGCTCCGCGGTCGGCGTCGCCCCGGATGGTTTATTCTTGGTTGGGATAAAGCCTTCCAGCTTCTTGATTAAGTAGAACACCAGCATCAGGATAGCGATGGAACGCAACAGGGACGCCTTATCCGGCTCGAACATCCGGTGCGTGTAGATGTTCATAAAAAGCGGCGTCAGGATGATGCCGGCCAGCCAGCCCGCTTCGATGAACTTGTCGCAGAATATGCTCAGCTTGCTTCTCATAAATAGATAAAAAATTGACTATACCAAGTGTAGATTATTTGGCAATATTTTTATGATAAAGAGGCGGGTGTGATTCGTATCCAAATAAATTGACTTACCTGACAGTATTAGATATATTCCGGTTTTAATGCTTTTGTAACTTTGTAACATCGTAACTCTGTAACTGGTAAGATGGTCTGTCCCGCGAGGCCCGCGAAGAATGTCTTGACAGAAACAAAACTTTTCCATATGGTAACCGTTTTTATATGCTTACAGTCACCAATTTAACCAAACGCTATCAGACGCATAAAAAACGCCAGTCAGTTCTGGCGGTGGATTCTATCAGTTTTTCCATAAACCCCGGTGAAATATACGGCCTGCTCGGGCCTAATGGCGCAGGAAAAACCACTACCATCAGGATGCTGGCCGGCCTTTTAACTCCGACTTCAGGTGAAATAGGGTTTGAAGGGGTGCCCATCAGGGAATCGCCTGAAACATTCCGGAGTAAATGCGGGATTGTGCCGGAAGCGAGCGGTGTTTATAATAAGTTAAACCCGGTGGAATATCTTGATTTCTTTGGCCGGATGTATCATGTTCCGGGGCTGGAACGCGTGAAAAGGATCAGTGAACTGCTGGAACAATTCGAACTGGCCGAACAAAAACACCGCCGGTTGGAGACCTTTTCCAAAGGGATGAAACAGAAGGTGAATTTAGCCCGCGCACTGTTGCATCATCCGCGCATCCTGATGATGGACGAGCCGACCCACGGATTAGACCCGGCAATGACCGAGATGTTCTGGCAACTCCTGATTCAATTACGGACTAAGGAAAATGCTACTATTATTTTATGCACGCACAACCTTGATGAAGCCGAACGCCTCTGCGACAAGGTGGCGATTATACTGAAAGGGCAAATTATCAAGGAAGGCTCTCCGGAACGATTGTCCGGCCAGGCCCAAAAGACAAGATGCGTCCTGACGCTTAAAAGCCCCAGGCCGGATATTGTCATCGCCCTGAAACAGTTGCCGGGAATTGAGTCGGTACTTAATGAAGAACCGCCTGTAATCCATTTTACAACGGCTTTGCCGGCAGATGAAATTAATCCGCAGGCGGCTCTCTTGGTAGTTAAACACGGCGGGGAATTGGTTTCCCTTTATGCGGAAAAGACCACCCTGCGTGAAATTTACCTGGCCGCAATCAAAGGATAAAAATGAGCGTTAAACTGCCTCTTTTGTCGGCGATTATCCGTAAAGAATTAAAAGAAGCCATTAGGGAAAAACAGCTGAAAATCGTGCTGGTTGTTGGAATTCTTGCGCAGATATTAATAAGTTTCCAGTTCTTTAGTTTAGAATCATCGGATAAGATTAAGCAAACAGAATATCCATCGGCTGTTAGTCCTCCCGACAAATCGGGGGGATTACAGCCGAGGATACCTGGCAGTCCCACGGGAGGCAGTAGCTCTAATTCGCTGCCGCTCAAACTGCCAGAGTACCGGCAAAGCGATGCGCCCGGCTCAGTAACCCCACCAGAAACGAAACAGCCCGATAAACACGCCATTGACTCCGGGGCAAATAAATCGGAAAAGAAAGCCCCGGCGATTTCGCTGTTAATTATAATGATGTCATGGTGTTACAGTTTGCTTTTGGGCGCGCTTTCTGCCATTAACCTTTCTCTTGAATCTTTTGTGGGTGAAAAAGAACGCCAGACTTTGGAAGTTCTTCTTGCTTCCCCGGCAACGGATTATGATTTATTCTGGGGCAAGGTAATGTCCTGCGGGTTCATTTCCGCACTGTTGGGCCTTAGTCTCGGTTTGATTAATACTGCGGTTGTAATCATTTTCAGCCCTGTTCTTGGAATGATTGTTCCGTGGCATCTTTTAGGCCAGGTTATATTATGCAGCTTGCCGATTTTCCTGGCTATTGTGGTTACCTTCGTCGCGCTTGGGGTCATCATTTCATCGCGCGCATCCACGATAAAAGGCGCCGGACAGTTATTCGGGGCAATCCTCCTCCCATTGATCTTTATACCATCCATACTAGGTATTTGGATTTTACCCAAATATGAAAAAGAGCTAACAGAGCTTGGCGCTATCATCCGTTATATCCCGTTATCAATTACGGTATTAGTTGTTTTCCTGATTCTGGCATTGATTAATTGGTTTCTGCTCAGCATTGCCATTGCCACATTTCATCGGGAAAAAATCCTGACCAGGGTATAAACGATTGCGGGAGACAATCACAATGCCCAAATAAATTGACACTTCCGGCTAAAATGCCTTAATATAATTTAGTACTCCTATGATCTAATAGCCTAAGTATAAGGAGTGGTTTATGCCGCATATCAGAAACCTTGTCTTATTGATAATCATCACCGGCGCGCTGGCAATACTTCCTGATATGTTTGCCAAAGTGGTTCTGGCCGGAGCCCCGGTTGACCAGGCCGCGATAGAAGAGGCACAGGTCTTTTTCGAGAACGGCGTAGACGCTTTCAAAGCCAAGAAG